>JBLMXS010000131.1:0-13280 GCA_050257895.1 Thiohalocapsa sp. | reverse complement strand
CATGGCGGCAGGCGGCGGGATGGCCTCCTCCGGGTATGACGAGACGGACATCCCGGACGCGCCGCCGATCGCGCCGGGCGGCGGCAACGCCTGGCACATGGGCTGTCATTACGCCGCTATGGCTATCATGGCGGCGCTGGTTTATCGGACCGCGTCGGGCCGCGGGCAATGCATCGACACCTCGATCCACGACGCCTGCTCGCTGACGACCGAAGCCCAGATCGCCAACTACATCTATCGCGGCGAGGTATTGCTGCGCCACACGGGCCGTCATCACGCCGCCGGAGCGAGCCCGCGCACGCAGTTCCGCGCCAAAGACGGCAATTACGTCTGCGCGCTGGTCGGCGGCCGCCTCAATCCGCGATACATCAAGCAACTGGCCGACCTGCTCGACACCAACAACATGGCCGGTGATCTCCGCGACGCGAAATACCAGGACCCGGCGGTCATTACCGCGAACACGTCGCACATCATCGATGGTCTTGTGGCCGACTTCATCGCCAGCCTGCCGGCGGAGGAGGTGTACCACCGGGCACAGGAGCGCGGCTTCACCTGGGGCGCGGTGCGATCGCCGGAGCAGTGTCTCGATGACCCGCATCTGCGTGACCGCGGCTTCTGGAAGGAGGTCGAGCACCCCGAACTCGGCCGCAGTTTCACCTATCCGGGGGAGGCGGCGATCTATGGCGGCTCGCCGTGGGGGATATCGCGGCGGGCACCGCTGATCGGCGAGCACAACCTCGAAATATTCTGCGACGAACTGGGGCTCTTGCGAAGCGAACTGATGCTGCTCGCCGAGAACGGCGTCATCTGAGCCGACCACTCCGAACTTCGCCGTCGCCTGAGGCGGCGGCCGGCGGAGCGGCGATGATAGCGGCCTTGCTCAGCTCGGCGATCTCTTCGCCGCTGAAGCCCGCCTCGCTCAGCACCTGCGTGTTGTGTTCACCGATGCGCGGCGGCTGGTGACGCAACCCCGGCCGGCGGCGATCGGTGCCGAATTCCAGCGGCAAAGCCGGCAATCCGGCGATCTTGCCGTCGTCGCCGCCGAAACGGGAGATAACGACGTCGAGAAGACCACCGGTCGCCAGCAGATGCGGGTCGGCGAAGAGATCGCCCGGCTGCCCGACCGGCGCCCACGACACGTGGGCCCGCTCGCAGTGCTGCGCCACTTCGTCCTGCGGGATCGCCGCCAGGACCTGCTGCAAGGCCGGGATCAACCACGAGCGCTCCGCCAGCCGCGTAACATTCGTCGCGAGGCGCGGGTCGGCAGCCAGCTCCGCGAGGCCGAACTCTTCGACAAACCGGGTCCACTGCTGGTCGCTCGTGACGCCAATGAACAATTGGCCGTCGCCGGCGGTGCGGAAGACGTCGTAAACCGCCCAGGCGCCACGCCGCGCCGGCATCGGCCTTACGTCCAAGCCGGTGGCCGCCATTCCCGCCATATGCGTGCTCATCAGAAATGCGGCGCTCTCGAACAGCGCGCTCGAGACGCGCTGGCCCCGGCCGGTGCTGTCGCGCTCGCGCAGTGCCGCCTGCACCGCGATCACGCCGAACATCGCACCCATGATGTCGATGACCGAAGCGCCGGCCCGCAGCGGCCGGCCAGGGGGGCCGGTCATGAAGGCAAGGCCGGTCTGGAACTGCACCACCTCGTCAAGCGCCGGGCGATGTTCGTAAGGGCCCGCGAGGTAGCCCTTCAGCGCCAGGAAGACCAGGCGCGGATTGAGTGCGGCCAGCAGCTCATAGCCGCAGCCCAGCCGCTCCATCGTGCCGGGACCGTAATTCTCCAGGACGACATCGATCGTCGGCATCAGCCGGTGGATCAGCGCCTGCCCCGCGGGCCGTTTCAGATCGACCGCGACGCTGCGCTTGTTGCGGTTGAAGGCGGCGAAGAAACCGGCGCCGAAACCGCCGAGGCGACGCGTGTGATCGCCATTCGGCGCCGGCTCGATCTTGATGACGTCGGCGCCGAGTTCGGCGAGCAGCAGCCCTGCCGTCGGACCCATCACCGTATGGCTGAATTCCAGGACCCGGATACCGGCGAGCGGCGTCGCCGGCGGCGATGACGGCATCAGGCGGCGGCGGTCCGGCGGAACGCGTCGAGGCTGCCCGCGTGGATCAACTCGCCCGGCAGCTGATGCCCGACGATCTCCTCGGCCATGCGCCCCACCTCGATCAGCGCGTCGAGATCGACGCCGGTGTCGATCCCCATCTCCTCGCACAGCAGCACGAGCTCCTCGGTGCAGATGTTGCCGGCCGCTTTCGGCTGCCCGGCGAACGGACAGCCGCCCAACCCGCCGACCGTCGAATCGAACTGTGTGACCCCCATCTTCAGCCCGGCATGCGCGTTGGCCACGGCCAGACCGCGGGTGTCATGCAGATGCAATGCGATCGGCATGTCGGGCCAGCGGCTGCGGACTTCGCCGAGCACGCGCTCGATGCGCAGCGGCGTCGCCCAGCCCATCGTGTCGGCCAGCGAGAAGTATTTGATGTCGGCGCCGGCTTCTTCCGCGATCGCGAGACCGTCTTCGAGCGTAGAGATAACCTGCGCCGGCGCGATGTCGCCCTGATAGTTGCAGCCGAACGCCGCCATGACGCCGATCCTCGGCACCTCGACGCCGTTTTCCAGATGCAGCGCGGTCTGCTTCTTCATCGCCTCGACATTCTCGGCATGGCTGCGATGCAGGTTTTTCTGCGTGAACGCCTCAGATGCGGTCAGCGCGATCGAGCCGGTGATCGTCAACTTGTTGCGAAACACCAGCGCGCGGTTGAGGCCACTGGCGTTGAACCATAGCGCAGTGTAGGCGACGCCCTCTCTCGGGTTGAAGCCGCTGACGACATCTTCGGCGTCGGCCCAGCCGGGAACGATACGCGGGCTGACGAACGAGGCCGCCTGGATGTGGTGCAGCCCGGTTTCGGCCAGCGCCTCGATAACTTTGATCTTGTCGGCGGTGCTGATCGGGCCAGGCTCGATCTGGAAGCCTTCGCGGGGGCCCTCCTCGTGGATATCCACATGTTTCGGCAGGTCGGTCATCGTCGGTTCTCCTCGGCGGGGAGGTCGGCTGTCGATGCCGTATCAAGCCGCCAAATTTTCGGGAGGTCCAGTTCCATTCGCCCCAATCCGCTTCCGGCTTACAGCAAACTCAGACCCTTCATCTTGCTCCGATGCTAATGAGGCCGGGCCCAATGGCGACTGCCCGACCTCCTCTTCCAGAGTGGGTTTCGGTTGAGCTGCCCGCGGATGTTTCTCCGCGACTGGTGGCCTCGGCCTGGTGGACAACCGCCTTGCCGAACTGCTCCCTGGAGCTGGCCTCCCCCGCCAGGATAGCGGCATGAGCGCCGACGACCAGCCCCAGAGCGAGACGATTGCCACCCTGCGTATCGACCTGATCGACAGCGAGCCGCCGATCTGGCGCGAGATCGAGGTGCCGGTCGCGATGACCCTCAAACAGCTCCACGCGATCGTTCAGGCCGCCATGGAGTGGGAGGACGCGCATCTGTGGGAGTTCACCCTCGGTCGCCAGGGCATCGGCAGCAGCCGCGCCGCCAGGCTGACCCTTCAGGACTTGCTCCGGCCCCGCGTCACCAGGCTCGGCTACACCTACGACATCGGCGATTGCTGGGAACACCAGCTGACCTTGAGCAACCCGCGCCCTGCCGATCCCGCCTTGGCCTACCCGCGCTACCTCGCCGGCGAAAACCCGGCGCCGCCGGAAGATTGCGGCGGTATTCCCGGCTTCTATGCGCAACTCGAAGCGCTTGCCGATCCCAGACACCCCGATCACGACGACGCCAAGGAGTGGTTCGGCGACTACGATCCGAGCCGCTTCGACGACCAACCCATCAAGGACCGGCTCGCCCGTATCGCCAACCGCCGCCGATCAGCCTCAGCCAAAAGCAAATCGCGCTGATCGGCTGACGCTTACCTCGAATCGGAGATGACGGAGGCGATCGGCGCCGAGAAGGGAGAGCGGACCGAGACGCGGCTGTCGTACCGCAGCGGCTACTACATGCGCTCGCTGATCACGCGGGTCGGCACCTTGGAATTGCGGGTGCCGCAGGATCGGCTGGGGCGGTTCTCGACCGAGGTGCACCATGGCTGCACCATAGGTCCCGTTCCTTGCGTTCTAAATCCTTGCAGAGGATGGTGGGCGCGACAGGGATTGAACCTGTGACCCCTACGATGTCAACGTAGTGCTCTCCCGCTGAGCTACGCGCCCCTCGCCCTGTCCGGCGCCAAGTCCGGCGCCAAGTCCGGCGCCACCTCCGGCAGCGAGGGCGAGGGTGTAGCGGAAATGCCGCAACGGGGCAAGACCGCAGCTCCGCACCAGGATCCGGCCGGAGCTGCGCGGGCCGCAATGCTAGGCGAGGGGATGGGCCCGGTCGAGCCCGATCGCCGTTCCGTACGCTGTCGAGGACAGGGTGGCATAGGCTGTCGAGAAGCCGCCTGCGGCGGCGCTGCCGAAGCCCGTTTCCCGCTGCGCCGGGTCGAATGCGGCGATCGCATCGTGGCCGAAATCGAGGCCGCTGAAGTCGAGCGGCTCTGCGCCGGCGCCGGCTGCCGATGGCGGATCGAGAACCGAGGTGCCGCCGACGCCGTCGGTTTCGAGCGTAAAATTGGCGAGGTTATGCGTCCCGAGCAGCCTGATGCTCGCCGTCCTGGTGCCGTCGGTGACGCTGAGCGTGCCGCTGCCGATGAACTGCACATAAGTGAACGTCGTCGCCGCCGCGTTGAAGCTGATGTCGCGCAGGTCGATGACGTCCTGAGGCGTCGTGAAATTATCGACGGTACCGGAGAAATGCACCGAGTCGTCGAGCTCCAGCGTGCCGCTGCCGGTGGCGAAGCGCACGGCGGTTGCCGAGCCGCCACTCTTGACGTCGACCAGCCCGTCATTGATCGAGACGCCGCTGGCGGTGCCGCCCGACGAGACGATCTCATAGCCGCCGCTGCTCACCACCGGCCTAATGGCGAGGCCGCCCGACACCAGGACCTCGAAGCCGCCGCTGCTGACGACAGTGCCGCTGGCGACGCCGCCGCCCGAGATATACTGCGTGCCGCCGCTGCTGGCCGTGGTCGCGGTCGCAATGCCGGCGCTGAGCACGGTTTGAAAGCCGCCGCTGAGAATCGCGCCGCTCGCGAAGCCGCCGCCGAATAGCCAGGCGCCGCCGCTGGTGTTCATCCTGCCGCCGCTGGCGGTCCCGGACACGGTCTGGTAGCCGCCGCTGCTCATGATCGTGCCGTCGGCCAGGCCTGCCGGCAGCACCACCTGGAAGCCGCCGCCGCTGACGACGGCGCCGCTGGCGATGCCGCCTCCCGACACGTACTCGGTCGCACCGCTGCTCAGCGTCGTTCCGGTCGCACTACCGCCGTTTTCGATTGCGGTGTAGCCGCCGGCGCTGACTGCCGTACCGCTCGCCACCGCGGCCGCGTAAATCCGTTCGCCGCCGTTGGCGCTGACGACGGTGCCGCGCGCGATCCCGCCCGCCAGCACATTCTGGTTGCCGCTGCCGCTGATCACGGCGGCGCTGGCGACGCCGCCGGAGCGGACGCTCTGTTGCCCGCCGCTGCTGATGACGCTGCCGCTGTCGACGCCGCCCGCCAGTATGGTCTCTTCGCCGCCGCCGGTCACGACCGTTGCGCTCGCGAGGGCGCCCGACAGCACCAGTTCGAGCCCGGTGACGACGAGCCGCCCGGCAACCGTTCCGGCGATAGTCAAGGTGCCGCTGTCGGTCAGCGTCGCGTCATTGCCGATCGTATTGCTGCCGCTCAGCGTCCAGGAGGCGCCGGACAGCACCTCATACCGCGCGAATCCGCTGTACTGGCTGCCGAGGCCCGACACCACGCCGGGCCCGTTTTCCGCTGCAAGCTCGAGCGTGCCGCCACCGCCAACGGCGTGGCCGATAAGTCGGCTACCGCCTTCCAGCACCAATAGGCCGCTGGTGTTGACAAAAGCGACGGCGCGGCCGTCGGTTCCGTTCAGGCTGACGATGGTGCCGTAATTGGTTACGGTGGCAGGCTGATCCGCGATCCTGACTCCGTAGCCGCCCGCGATCAGCCCTGCCGCTGCATTGTCGATGCTGCCGCCGGCCGCCAGCTCGATCCCGAATTGCGCGCTGCCATTCGCGCCGGTGATCGTACCGGAATTGGTGACATATCCGGCGCCGCCTTTGACGTAAGCACCCGATGGTCCGTCGATCAGCCCGCCATTGTTGACGACCGTCCCGCCATGCGTCAGCGCCATGCCGTAACCGGTGCTGCCGGCGATGGTGGCGGCGTTTTTGACGGTGCCGGCAGCTTCCGCGATCGCGATGCCGGTTGCCCCCTCGATCAACCCGGAATCGTTTGCGATGCTGCCGCCCGCCGCCAGATAGACGCCGCGGCCGATGCCGCCGGTGCCGAGCAGCGTGCCGGCATTCGTCACCGTGCCGGCGCTGTTTGCGATCTTGACCGCATAAACCGCCGCAATCACGCCGCCGGCGCGATTGTCAAGGCTGCCGCCGGCAGCAAGCTCGACACCGAAGCTGGTGGTCCCGGTTGTTCCGAGGATGATGCCGGCATTGGTCACCTCGCCCCGGCCGCCCTTGGCGTAGACGCCGGATGCCGCCGCGATCAGCCCGCTGCTCTGATTGGCGATGCTGCCGCCGGCAGTGAGATAGACGCCGCGGCTGAGGCCGCCAGTGCCGTTTATGGTGCCGGCATTGGTTACCGTGCCGCCGCTGCCGGCGATCTCGACGCCGTAAACCGACCGGATCAGCCCCGTCGCTTTGTTGTCGACCGTGCCGCCCGCCCCCAACTCGATGCCGAAATTGGCGGTGCCGGCCGTGCTGAGGATGGTGCCGGTATTGGTCACGACGCCGACGCCGTCTTCGATCGAGATACCGGCGCCCGGCAGCGCGTTGACGCCAAAGCCGGCGGTACCGGCGATCGTGCCGGCATTGGCGACGCTGCCGTCACCGCCCTTGATGTAGATGCCCGAGGCGCCGTCGATCAGCCCGCGCGCGTCATTCTCGACACTGCCGCCGGCCAGGAAGTACGCGCCGAAGCAAATCCCGACGCCGCCCGTGCCGGCCAGCGTCCCGGCGTTGGTCAGGCTGCCGCCGCCGTCGATCTTTACACCGGTGATGCCGTCAACCAGGCCACCCGCTTTGTTGATGATGCTGCCGCCGTTGTGAAGTTCGATGCCAAAATTTGCGATGTCGGTCAGCTGCCGAATCGTGCCGCTGTTAGTCACGCCGCCGCCGTCCTTGATATAGACCGCGGCACCATAATTTTGGCCGGAACCGAACGTCAGCGCACCGAGGATGACGCCGGCATTGCTCACCGACCCGCCATTGGAAATGTAAACGGCGGAGGCTGCCTCGATACGTCCGGTGTTGCTGACTGTCCCGCCGGCCCGGAGCCACACTCCAAAGGAGGCAGTCCCGCCACCCAAAATCGTGCTGCTATTGCTTACAATGCCGGCACTGCCCACGACCTTGACGCCGAATGCTCCTTCGATCGTCCCATTTGTATTCGAGACGCTGCCGCCGGCGGCGAGGCCGACGCCGACGCCATAGACGCCTCCGGTACCATGGATCTGGGCGGCATTGGTAACCGAGCCCACGCCGCCCTCGATATAGACGCCGGAATAGCCTTTAATCAGCCCGCCGGTGTTGGCGACGTCGCCGCCTGCGAGCAGAAGCACGCCGTTGACCGGCGCCGTCAGCGAGCCGGCATTGGTTACTGTTGCGGCACTGGCGCCGGGCCCGGTGATGGCGGAGCCGCCGCCGGTTTCGACCGCGCCGGTGCTGGTGATCGTGAGGGGAGAGGCGTAACCGCTCGGGCTGAGCGTGATCCCGGTGGTAATCGTCGTTCCGGTGATGGTCGACACACCGACCTCCTCTGGCAGCAAGCCCTCAGCGCGCAGTCAGCTCAATCTTAAGGCGATTTAAACACGCTCGCCATGACAGCAGAATTGCGCTGTCATGGCGAGGCGCGCAGGGAGTGCATCTCGCGCCGGGTTCGATCGGGGGAAGCAAATGGCCTGGGACATCTTGATCCGCGGCGGCACGGTGATCGACGGCAGCGGCGGCGCCGGCGAGCCGGCCGACATCGCGGTCGAAGCGGGTCGGATCGCGGCGATCGGCCCGGCGCTGGCGGGAGCCGCAGCCCGCACGATCGACGCCGGCGGGCTCGCCGTCACCCCCGGTTTCATCGACATCAAGACGCATTCCGATTTCACATTGCCGATCAACCCGAAGGCCGAAAGCAAGGTGCGCCAGGGGGTGACGACCGAGATCATCGGCCATTGCGGCTACTCGGTGGCGCCATGCCTGCCGGGCAAGGTGCAGGCGCTCAAGGACTACCTGTCGGGTGGCGCGCCGTGGCTGCCGTTCCGCGAGATGAGTTTTCCCAACTATCTCGACAAATTCCCGGCGGTCGCGGTCAATGCAGGCATGCTGGTCGGCCACAACACGCTGCGGCTGATGGTGATGGGGCTCGAGGACCGGCCCCCGAGCGCGGCGGAGCTGGCGGCGATGCAGGCGCTACTCGACGAGGGACTGCAGGCCGGCGCGCTGGGGTTGTCGACCGGCCTTTTCACGCCGCCCGGCAGCTTCGCCCAGCCGCCCGAGATCCAGGCGCTATGCGATGTCGTGGCGCGCCACAAAGGCCTCTATTTCACGCATTTGCGCGACGAATCGAACCATATGCTGGAGGCGCTCGACGAGGCGATCGCGATCGCCCGCGCCTTTCCGATCCATGTCGAGATCGTCCACCTGAAGTGCTCGGGGGTCGACAATTGGGGCAAGGCCGGCGAGGTCCTCGCCCGCATCGCGCGGGCGCGCGCCGCCGGCTGCGACATCGATTGCGACGCCTATCCCTACGCCGCCGGCGCCAACCCGCTGAAGAACCTGCTGCCGCCGTGGGTGCAGGTGGGCGGCAACGCGGCGATGCTGGCGCGCCTCGCGATGCCCGAGACGCGCGCCCGCATCGAGGCCGAGCTGGCCGATCACGGACTCAACAATTGGGGCCGCATCCCGTCCTGGGAGGCGGTCATGGTGTCGATCTCGCCGAACCTGCCGCAGACCGCCGGCCGCACCGTGGCGGCGATCGCCGCCGAGCGCGGCGTCGCTGCGATCGATTGCGTCTGCGATCTCTTGATCGAAGACGACGGCGCAACGCGGGTGCTGATCACGTCGATCTCGGAAGACGACATCCGCACGATCGTCGCCTCGCCTGACGCGCTGGTCGGCTCCGACGGCAATTGCGTCGCCGATTACGGGATTGTCGCCCAGGGCATGCCGCACCCGCGCTTCTACGGCACCTTCCCGCGCGTCATCAGCCGCTATGTACACGACGAGCGGCTATTGCCGCTGGAGCAGGCGATCCACAAGATGACGGGAGGTGCGGCGCGCGCCCTAAAACTGCGCGACCGCGGCCTGTTGCGCGAGGGCTGGCGGGCCGACGTCGCAATCTTCGACCCGGCCGATTTTCGCGACCAGGCGACCTACGCCGAGCCGCATCGCTACCCGACCGGCGGGCGCACAACGGTGATCGTGAACGGCGTCGTCGTCCTCGACAACGCGATCCATACCGGCGCGCTGCCCGGCCAGGTGCTGCGCCGCGCGCCGGATGGAACAGTCGGCTGAACAGATCCTGCGGCGGTCCGTCAGTCGGCGCTGCAGACCTTGGTGGTCTTCATCGCGGTCTGCGCCGCCACTTCGGTCGGGTAGCCGTCGGCGCCGATGACCGTCATCTCCTTGGTGACCGGCTTCTGCGAGACGATGCGGCAATGATGCGTCGCGGTGTCCTGCACGATGTAATAGGTGTCGGCGAGCGCCGGCAGCGCCGTCGCGGTCAGCACGATGCCGGCCAATGCAAGCTTGAACTTCATCTGTTCCTCTCCAGAAAAACTAACGCAGGCTAAACGAGCCGGTATTGGAGAGGTTCCGCCTTTCGGCTGGCAGCGACAGCGGCGTGGAAATGCCTCTCGCTGTCTCGCTGCCTCTTGTGATGCGGTATTCCGGGGCCTGGGCGGCGGGAACCGGCATTTTGCCGCCGCCGTTGGCGTTCGGGAGTTGCGCGCAGCCAAAGCGCGATCGGCTGGGGGTGGGATGCGATGCGACGGGCTGTGATCGCGGTGGCGGCGTGCCTGGTGGCGGCAGGCAGCTTTTCGCTGGCCGCCACAGCGGGCCCCCGTCCGCCCGACGCGGCGGAGATCACGCCGGCGGCGCTGCCCGCGCTGTCGGTGCGCCATCACCACCACCGCCGCCATCATCGCCGCAGCGAGGCGGCATCGCCGGAAAGCGAGACCCAGGCCGCCGCCGGCGGCGACCACGGCGGCGGCAATAGCGGCAGCGAGGGCGATCCCACCGGGGACGGTGCGATCCGGGCGGGCCGCTGGCAGTTCGCGGCGCAGTTGCAGTCGACTGCGCCCGCCTCGGCCGCTTCCGTCGGCGGCGGCATGAAGGCGACCTACACGAACTGCATCGACGTCGACAAACCGGTGCCGGCGGCGCTCGGGCCGAGCTGCACGCTCGACCGCATCGAGCGCGAAGGCGCCCGCGTCAGCTGGTCGATGACCTGCACCAATCGGCAGGGGCCGGTGCACTCCGACGGCGTCGCGCAGTATCGCGGCGACCGCATGAAAGCGACGCTGATCAACCATCTGCCGCGGACGAAGGCGCGGGGCAACACCAGCCCGGCCAAGGCGGACGCGAAGGCGGATGCCAAGGCGGACGCGAAGGCGGATATCGTGCAGCGCATCACCGGCCGCTACCTCGGCGCCTGTCCGGCGGTTGCCGCCAATCTGCCGATCATTCCGCCAAAACCGAGCGAATCGAGCGAGGCCGAGGTGGGGGCGAAAACCACGGCGGCGGCCGAGGCGGGCGCGACAAGCGGCTCATCGGGCGGCGCCGGCAGCGCGCCGCAATGGGTCGAGCCGCCGCCGCCACCGATTGCCTCTGCAGCTGTCCCTGCAGCCGCCGCCGGTGGGACCGCCGCCGCCAGCGGCGCGCGCACGGCGGCATCCGACGCGCCCGCCGCCGCCGGCAACGCCGGGCCAGTGGCCGCGGCGGAGCCGACGACAGAAGCGCCGCCGCCCGAGGCGCAGCGGCACGCCGGCCACCGCCACCATCGGCATTACGCGGGCCGCCACCGCGGCCGCCATCACTACCGGCGCAGCCGCTATTACAGCTATGGCGGCGGCTACTCCGCCGGCCGCGGCTACTCCGGCGGCTTCGGCCCGTCCCCCTATTCCGACGGCGGCGACTAAGCCGCAGGCTCGCCGCTGCTCCCGGAGGGGCGGCGTTGCCCCGGGTGCGGCTTGACTGGACAGGTCGGAAGCGGCGCAAATGGTGCCTCGTCAGCGCTCGCACCCGCAGGAGACAGCGAATGCAATACGGCCTGTTCACGATGCCCTCGCATCCGCCGGAGCGGCCGCTCTATGACGGCCATCGGTGGGACCTCGACACGCTGCGCTGGGCCGACGAGCTGGGCTTCTCGGAAGCCTGGATCGGCGAGCATCACACTGCGCCGTGGGAGCCGCATCCGGCGCCCGATTTGCTGATCGCGCAGGCGCTGATGGAGACGCGGCAGATCCGCCTGGCGCCGGGCGGCTTCCTGTTGCCCTACCATCACCCGGCCGAGCTGGCGCACCGCGTCGCGATGCTCGACCACCTGGCGCAGGGCAGGCTTAATTTCGGCGTTGCGGCGAGCGGCCTGCCGAGCGACTGGGCGATGTTCAACGTCGACGGCAGCGCCGGGCAGCACCGCGAAATGACGCGCGAGGCACTTGCCATCATCTTGAAGCTGTGGACCGCAGACGAGCCGTTCGACTACGTCGGCAAATACTGGCATGTGACGCGCACCGGCCGCATGCTGGAAAGCCTCATCCCGCACATCCGGCCCTACCAGCAGCCGCACCCGCCGATCGGCGTCGCCGGCGTCAGCCCCGGTTCGGACACGCTGAAGCTGGCCGGCGAGCACGGCTTCCTGCCGATGAGCCTCAACCTCAACCAGACCTACGTCGCCAGCCACTGGGCCTCCGTCGAGGAGGGGGCGCGGCGCAGCGGCAAGACGCCGAGCCGCGCCGACTGGCGGCTGGTGCGCGAGATCTTCGTCGCCGACAGCGACGCCGAGGCGTGGCGGCTGTCGGTCGGGGCGCAGATGGGGCGGATGATGCGCGAGTACTTCCTGCCGCTACTGACGAACGTCGGCGTCATCCAGTACCTGAAGCATGACGAGAGTGTCGCCGACAGCGACGTGACGCCGGAATATTGCGCGCGGCAGAACTGGCTGATCGGCTCGCCTTCCACCGTCGTCGAAAAGATCGAGCGGATGTACGAGGAGGTCGGCGGCTTCGGGCACCTGCTGCTGTTCTGCTTCGACTACAGCGACAATCCTGAGGCCTGGCGCCATTCGATGGAGCTGCTGGCGCGCGAGGTGATGCCGAAAGTGGCGCACCTGCAGCCGCAAGCCGTGGGGTAGCGCCGCATTCGCGGGGTTAACGGCTCGCTCACTCGCCGGCGGCGGCGAGGGGTGTGGCGGCGGCGGGGAAGGCGGTGGCGCGGCGCAGCCGCGCCTCGACGATCGCCACGGCGCCGTCGAAGGCGGCGCGCAGCGAACTGACGCGCAGCACGAGCGGCCGCTCGGTTGCCTCGCCGAGCACGAAATCGAGGCTCAGCTCAGCACTGTCGCGGTGCTGCGGGCGGATGATTCCAGCGCCGACCGGCTGGCCAGCCGCGACATCGACGAGGAATTCGTGCTCGGCCGCCGCGCCCGAGAACGACATCGTCAACGACAGCGACCACACGCCGGGCGGCAGCATGATCGCCGGGCCGCACAGCAGGCAGCGGGCGCGGCCGGTGATGTCGACCGGGCCATCGACCCGCCGCTCCGGCCGCTCGCCGTCGAAGAACAGGCCGTGCGCCCAGCGGATTGGCGGCAGCTCGCCGCCCTGGTGTCGGATGCCGCCCTGGTGTCGGATGAAGGGCTGGATCGCCCCGGCCGCCATCGTCCGCTCGGCGGCGCTGAGCCCGTCCCACCAGGCGGCGGCATCCTCGGCAGGCGCGGCGAGCTCGCCGGCCGCAGCGGCCAGCGCCGCCAACGCCCCGGGGGGACATGCCAGCTGCAGATGGCCGGCGATCGCGGCGATAGTCGCCTCCGGCTGCGGCCCGTCCCGCTCGCGCCGCAACACCAGCGCGGCCGGCGCTGCCGGCTGGTCGATCAGCGCGCCGCAGCTGCAGGCGACCGCGCGCACGGCGGCGGCCAATTCATGGCCGTCGCGCAGCACCAGGTCGGC
>JBLMXS010000130.1:0-6157 GCA_050257895.1 Thiohalocapsa sp. | reverse complement strand
CTCACTGTGATTAATGGCGCTTCGCGTGGAAAAATGGCTTCGCGTCCTCTGCGTGGCCTCTGCGTTAAAGCGTTTTTTCCGCTACGCCGCCTTCAGTTGCGCCGCCTCTAGAGCCGCCGTCGCATGCCGCTCGACAAAGCTGCCGATGCGGGCGATCGCCTGCCGCGCCTCCGGCATGACCGCGGCGAAGGCGTGCCAGACATGCGGCATCCGCGGCCACATCTCGAGCTCGACCGGGCAGCCGGCCGCGCGCATCCGCGCCGCCATCCGCACCGCGTCGTCGCGCAAGACCTCGTCGCTGCCGACCTGGATCAGCGTCGGCGGCAGCCCGGCCGGGTCGCCGTAGAGCGGCGAGACATAGGGATTGCGCGGATCGGCGCCGGCGAGATAGCAGGCGGCGAAATCGCCGGCGATGGCGGCGCACAACATCGGGTCGGCGGCGGCGTTGCGGCGCAGCGAGTCGCCGCTGAGCGCGAGATCGGTCCATGGCGACAGCGCGACAAGCGCCGCCGGCAGCTCTTGGCCCTCGTCGCGCAGCCGCAGGGCCAGCGCCAATGCCAGGCCGCCGCCGGCGGAGTCGCCGATGACGGTGACCTGCCGCGGGTCGGCTCCCAGACTCAAGAGGCCGTGCCAGGCGGCGACGGCATCATCGAGCGCCGCCGGGAACGGGTGCTCCGGCGCGAGGCGGTAGTCGGCGAGCCACACCTGCGCCCGCGTCGCCTCCGCAATCCGCCATGAGACGTGCCGGTAGAGCGTCGGTGAGCCGGTGACGTAGCCGCCGCCATGCAGGAACAGGACATGCCGGCCGGGCTCCGACTGCGGCATCGCGACGCGCACGGCCGACACCGCGCCGAGGATTGCCGGTATCGTCACCGCGCGGGTCGGCGCCCGCGGCACCCAGGCCTCGAACCGGGTGGCGACGGCCCGATGCTCGGCGATCGTCGGCCGCCTGCCGCGGCGCTGCTTGAGCATCAGCCGCAGCCCCAGCCGCACCAGCTCCGCCGCCAGGCTGACGCGTCCGGCTCGCAGATCGGCATCGGATGCGGTATCGAGAAAAGGTTGCTCGATCAGGCTCGTCATCGCAAACATTCGAAAAAGAGGCAAAGTCCGGGAGAGACGGCGACCCGGCCGGGCCGGATGTATCGATACCCTGCGGTCTTTTGCAAGTTTTTCGCGGCGTGGTGTGACGGCAAGACGCTGTTCTCACCGGAGTAGAATGCGGCCCCGCTTTGCTGATGGAGGAGGGACAGATGAAACCGGAAACTGTCGGGATGTCGTCGACGCGGCTGGCGCGGCTCGATGAGGTGATGCAGCGGCGCTATGTCGACACCGGCTATCTCCCGGGGATGCTGACCTATGTCTACCGCCGCGGTCAGCTCGTCCATACCGGTCTCTGCGGCCATGTCGACATCGAGCGCGGCAAGGCGATGCGCGAGGACGCGCTGTTTCGCATCTACTCGATGAGCAAGCCGATCACCGCGGTGGCGTTGATGATGCTGGTCGAGGAAGGCTTGGTCGGGCTCGACGACGCGGTGCATACCCACATCCCGGCCTGGGAGGGGCTCGGCGTCTACGCCACCGGCGTGCCGACGCTGCTCGCCGACGCGCCGCCGGCATTCATGACGATCCCGGCGTTGCGGCCGATGAAGGTCATCGACCTGCTGACGCACACCTCCGGTCTAACCTACGGCTTTATGATGCGCACCGCGGTCGACGCCGCCTATCGCCGCGCCAAAATCGCCGACCGCGCCACCGAAGGCGGGCTGCCGGCGATGATCGAACAGCTGGCGCGGCTGCCGCTCGACTTCTCGCCAGGAACGGCATGGAACTACTCGGTGGCGATCGACGTCGTCGGCTATCTCGTCGAGAAACTGGCCGGAATCGGCTTCGGCGAGTTCCTGCGCAGCCGGCTGTTCGAGCCGCTCGGCATGCACGATACCGCGTTCTTCGTGCCGGAGGACAAGCTTGAGCGGTTCACCGCATGCTATCAGCCGGGCCCCGACGGCAAGGGCCTGCGGCTGCAGGACGATGCCCGGCAAAGCCCGTATCTGAGGCCGCCGCTGCTTGAGTCCGGCGGCGGCGGGCTGGTGTCGACGGCCGGCGACTATCTGCGTTTCTGCCGCATGATGCTGGCCGGCGGCACGCTCGACGGCGTGCAGATCCTCAGCCCGAAGACGGTGGCGCTGTTCAGCCTCAATTATCTGCCGGGCGGGCGCGAGATAGCGGACATGACGATGCCCGGCATGTTCAGCGAGTCGGGCTATGCCGGCGTCGGGTTCTCGCTCGGTTGCGGCGTCAACGTTGATGTCGCCAAGACGCGCCTGCCAGGCTCGCTGGGGGAATATTTCTGGGGCGGCGCCGCCGCCACCGCGTTCTGGATCGACCCCACGGAAGAGTTGGCGGTCGTCTTCATGACGCAGGTGATGGGCAGCCCGACGCGGCTGACGTTGCGCCGCGACCTGCGGACGCTGGTCTATGGCGCGATGACCGAGTCCTTCGCCTGACCGCCCATCGGCGATGACATCGCAAGCTCCTTTAATGGGCTTTGCACAAACATTCGTCATTCCGGGACGCCGCCCCGGGGTCCGCGCTTCGCGCGGCCCGAGGATAGGCTCCGCGGCGAACCCGGAATCCGTATTCCAGACGCCGGTGTTCATGGGTTCCGGGTTCAGCGCTTCGGGCTGCCCCGGAATGACAACCATTTGTTCAAATCCACCGTACGGGGGAGGCGGCGCTACCCCCAGCCGAGGTCGCGCATCGCCCAACCGGCGTTCCAGATCTTTGTCATGTGGGCGATCTTGTCGCCGTCGAATTGCATGACGTAGACGTAGTCGGTGCTGGTGCTCTTGCCGGTCGGCGGGCAAGGGCCGCCGGGTGCGCTGTGGGTGCCGGAGAAGACGCCGTAGGCGCAGACGCTGCTGCGCTCGAGGTCGGTGGCGAACGACTTCACCTCATAGCTTCCGTTCGGGATGAAGACGAGCAGCCCCTTCATCCATTCGGTGTATTGCTGCAAGCTCTTGACGTCCGCGAGCGGCTCCGCCTGCGCCGCGAACGAGGCCTGCGGCGTGCAGTATCGCCGGCATCCCTCCCAGCCCTTGCCGGTCTCGCAGGCGTCAAAGAATTGCTTTGCCACCTCGGTGATGTTCGCCATGTCTTCCTCCCTTGGCGTTGTTATTGCGCATCTCACCAACAAGTTCGTCATCCCCGGGCTTGTCCCGGGGATCCCCGTGCCGCACCTCCGCTCGGGGATGGCCGGGACAAGCCCGGCCATGACGACGAGGGTATGTCCCAGTTGCGGCTACCGCCGGCCGACCGGGACCGGGATGCCGGGGATCTTGACCTGCACCGAGCCGAGATGGTTGCGGCTGGTGAAATAGAGGGTTTTCCAGTCGGGCCCGCCAAACGCGATGTTGGTCGTCGCCGGGGCGCCGTGCACGATGCGGCCGAGCTTCCTGCCGCTCTTGTCGATGACCCAGATGCCGCCGGCGCCGCCGCAATAGACGTTGCCCTCGACATCGACCTTCATACCGTCCGGCACGCCCGGCTCAGGGCCGCGTAGATCGGCGAACACCCGGTCGGTGTGCTTCGCCAGCATGCCGTTCGGCAACAGGTCGAAGGCGCGGATGTGCCCCCGGCGCGTGTCGTTGATATAGAGGACGCTCTCGTCAGGCGAGAAGGCGAGGCCGTTCGGCAGGACGAAATCGTCGGCCAGCAGGCTCAGCGTACCGAGGTCGGGCGTGATCCGGTAGACGCCGGCAAAGGTCAGGTCCCACTGCTCCGGCGCAGTCGGCGCGGTCCACGGGTCGGTGAAATAGATGACGCCGTCGGAGCGCACCACGACGTCGTTTGGCCGGTTGAGGCGGCGGCCCTGGAAGCTGTTGGCGACGACCGTGAGGCTGCCGTCGGGCTCGAGCCGGGTGACGCGCCGGCTGTCGTGCTCGCAAGCAATGAGGCGGCCCTGCAGGTCGCGGGTCAGGCCGTTGGCGCGGTTGGTCCCCTCGAGGAACAGCGAAACGCCCTTATTCGGCTCGTACTTCATGCGGCGGTTGTTGTGGATGTCGCTGAACAGGAGATAGCCGCCTTCGTGCCACCACAGCGGGCCCTCGGCGGGGCCCTGGGCGCCGCCGAAGCCGTCGGCGAGATGCTGAATCGGCTCCGTTGTCGAGACGATCCTGTCGAACTCGGGAGCGAGCTGCTCGATGCGCGGCGTCAGGTTGTCGGACACGGCAAAGCCTCCCCCATCGACTATAGCGGCGTGAAACCCTAGGATCACGCTACTAACCGGGCAAGGGGCGAGCGATGCAATTCGGCGTTTCGATCTTCTTCACCGACTATTCGATCACCCCGGCGGAGCTCGCCATTGCGCTCGAGGAGCGCGGCTTCGATTCGGTGTGGGCCGCCGAGCATTCGCACATCCCCGTGCCGCGCCGAACGCGCGCCGACCAGGAACTTGGCAAGCGCTATTACGACGTGATGGACCCGTTCGTGACGCTGACGGCGGCGGCCTGCGCCACCAAGAACCTCAAGGTGGCGACCGGCATCGCGCTCGTCATCCAGCGCGACACGATCCAGACCGCCAAGCTCGTCGCCTCGATCGACCAGGTCTCGCAGGGCCGCTTCATCTTCGGCATCGGCGGCGGCTGGAACCAGGAGGAGATCGAGAACCACGGCACGATCTTCAAAAGCCGCATGCAGAAGATGCGCGAGCAGATCGAGGCGATGAAGGCGATCTGGACCGAGGAGACGCCCGAGTACCACGGCGAGATCGTCAAGTTCGACACGATCCAGACCTGGCCCAAGCCGGTGCAGCAGCCGCACCCGCCGGTCATCGTCGGCGGCGCCTTCCCGCACGCGGCGCGGCGCGCGCTGCGCTACGGCGACGGCTGGATCCCCAACGCCAGCCGCCAGCAATACGCCGACGTCACCGATTTCCTGCCGCAATTCCAGGCGATGGCGGAAGAGGCCGGGCGCAGCATCCCGGTGACGGTATGGGGCGTCGGCGAGGATTACGACCGCCTCAAGCGCTACGCCGACCAGGGCATCGCCCGCGTCATCGTCAGCCTGCCGCCCGAGGCCGCCGACAAGACGCTCCCCACCCTCGACCGCTGGGCCGCCCTGATCCGCCGATTGGGCTGACGACGACGCGGCAGCGCGCTACAACCCGAGCTGCAGGCAGATCGCGCGTTCCACCGCGCTCATCTCTTCGGCGCCGAGGCTGGCGATCCGGCTGCGCAGGCGCTGTTTGCTGATCGTGCTCAGCTGGTCGGCCATCGCCTTGCGCTGTTCGCCGCCGAGCCTGACATAGGCTTCCGAGGGATAAAGGCGGGCGACGTTGCTGGTCAGCGGTACCACTTGAACGCGGTTCAAACCTCGCCTCCGATCGCGGGATCGAACGCGACCCACCAAACCTCGCCGCGCCGAGGCGGATTACCGCGGGTCATCGGCGATGTCGTCGGTGAGCCCCTCAATCCATTCCGCAGCCTCACGCTCGCGTACCTCGTCCGCTGCCATCGCCCGATAGCCTTGCACCAGGTCGCCCGGCAAGACATGCGGCCGCGCGAGATCGTTCATGAAACGGCTGATCCGGCGCCGCCCGATCGCGCTGTGCAGCCCGGCATAAACCTCGTCATCGACCGTGATCGTCAATTTTTTCGACATCGCTACCTGCATATACGTATTACATACGTATATGGCCGTTCACTCCACAACAGCAAGCGGCGGGACGGGCTTCGCTCCGCTCAGCCATCCGACGCATGCGAAAAAGGCCGCGCCTTGCGGCGCGGCCTTTGCCCCTCACCCTTCCTCTCCCCGCAGGCGGGGAGAGGGAGGGAATGCGCGGGTCAGGTGTGCCAGCGGAAGGCTTGCTGCTTGCGCTGCGAGCCCTGGCTGAGCTTGATGTTGACGAGCCCCGGGCCCGGGAAGTTCATCAGTTCGTCGAGGGCGTCGCGGGTGTCCTTCGGATCCTCGACATAGGCGCCGAAGCCGCCGAACGCCTGCATCATCTTGTCGTAGCGCGCGCCGTAGATCAGCGTGTTGGGCCGCATGTTGAGCATCGGATTGGACGGGATCTCCGGCATGCCGGGGCCGATGCCGCCGTTGTTCAGGACGACGATCTTGGCCGGCATGTTGTAGCGGCACAGCGTCTCCATCTCCATGC
>JBLMXS010000129.1:0-10120 GCA_050257895.1 Thiohalocapsa sp. | reverse complement strand
GCCTCACCGGCCTGACGCTCGCCGAGTATTTCCGCGACGAGGAAGGCCAGGACGTGCTGTTCTTCGTCGACAACATCTTCCGCTTCACCCAGGCGGGCTCGGAAGTGTCGGCGCTGTTGGGCCGCATTCCCTCCGCGGTCGGCTATCAGCCGACGCTCGCCACCGACATGGGCGCGCTGCAGGAACGCATCACCACCACCAACAAGGGCTCGATCACCTCGGTGCAGGCGATCTACGTGCCGGCCGACGACTTGACCGACCCGGCGCCGGCCACCTCGTTCGCGCATCTCGACGCCACCACCGTGCTGTCGCGCCAGATCGCCGAGCTCGGCATCTATCCCGCCGTCGACCCGCTCGACTCGACCTCGCGCATGCTTGACCCGCGGGTTGTCGGCGAGGAGCACTACCAGGTGGCGCGCGACGTGCAGCGCGTGCTGCAGACGTACAAGTCGCTGCAGGACATCATCGCCATCCTCGGCATGGACGAGCTCTCCGAAGAGGACAAGCTGACGGTGGCGCGGGCCCGCAAGATCCAGCGCTTCCTGTCGCAGCCGTTCCATGTCGCCGAGGTGTTCACCGGCACGCCGGGCGTGCTGGTCAGCCTCGAAGACACGATCAAGGGCTTCAAGGGCATCGTCGCCGGCGAATACGACGAGATGCCGGAGGCGGCCTTCTACATGGTCGGCACGATCGAGGAAGCGGTCGAAAAGGCTCGCAAGATGGCGGCCGAGGCGGCGTGATGCCGGTCCAGTTCGAATTGGTGACGCCGGAACGGCTGCTGGTATCGCGCGAGGTCGAGATGGTGGTGGTGCTCGGCAGCGAGGGCAATTTCGGCGTGCTGCCGGGCCATGCGCCGTTCATCTCGACGATCCGCCCCGGCACCGTCGACATTTATCAGGGCCGCGAGATCGCCGAGCGCATCTTTGTCGTCGGCGGCATCGCCGAGGTGACGCCGGAGCGCTGCACGGTCCTGGCCGACGAGGCGATGCCGCCCGATTCGCTCGACCGCGGGGCGCTCGACCGCGAGCTGACCGAGATCGAGGGCAACCTGCCGAGCCTGCGGGAGGAGGTCTCCCGCGCGGCCGGCACCGACCGCGAGCGGCTGTTGGCCGAAATGCGGGCGCTCGAACGCCAGCAATCGGTCGCCCGCGCCAAACTGCAGGCCCTCGGCGAGATCAACCGCTGACTTGCCAGGCAAGACCGACTGGTCATGCTGCCTTGATCCGGGCATCTGTCGCTGCCGGGCGAAGATCGGGCGGTTTCGGCCGTGACGCACTGTCGCTGCGGCTGTCGCTGCGGCTGTCGCGATGCTGATCCAGCGTTGTTGTATAAGACAGATCGGTGACGGCTTCCCGAGAGGGACGACATGGGCGGCCGAATGGCGGCATGGACGCTCGACGACATTGCGTGGGCGCGCTTCGACAAGACGAAACTCGATCCGGAGATCGTCCGCATCGTCAAGGCGGCGAGCCTCGTCGAGCATAACGGCGCCGCCTATGCGCACCACCTTTGCCGGATCTTCGCCGACGATCCGCAGTTTCAGGAAACCGCGCGGCGCTGGGGCGAGGAGGAAATCCGGCACGGCGTCGCGCTGGCCCGCTGGGCGAGCCTCGCCGATCCCGCTTTCGACTTCGCGCAAGCCTTTGCCCGCTTCCAGGCCGGGTTCGAGGTCGATTTCGACAGCGACATCTCGCGCCGCGGCTCGCGCGCCGGCGAGATGGTGGCGCGCTGCGTCGTCGAGATCGGCACCAGCTCCTACTACACCGCATTGCGCGAAGGGGCGGCGGAGCCGGTGTTGCAGGAGATCTGCCGCCACATCGCGGCCGACGAGTTGCGTCACTACCGGCTGTTCTACAAGCAGCTCGAACGGCTGCAGGCCAACGAGCCGATCGGCCGACTGGCGCGGCTGCGCATCGCGCTCGGCCGGGTCGCCGAATCGGAGGATGACGAACTCGCCTACGCCTACTACGCCGCCAACGACAGCGGGTGCCCGTATGACCGCAAACGCTGCACCGGCGACTATGCCCGCCGCGCCCTGGCCCTCTACCGGCCGCACCACGTCGAGCGCGGCGTCGCGATGCTCTTGAAGGCGGTCGGGGTGACGCCGAACCGCCGCCTCGGCCTCCTCGCCAGCCGCCTTGCCTGGCGAGCCATGCGCCTGCGCGCCGGCCGCCTGTCGAAGATGGCGGCGTGAGGGTGATTCTTTCGACCGCGGGCCCCAGGTCTTGTTTGACTTGGCCCGCAGGCGGGCGGGACGCCCGCGGTCCCGGACGAGTCATCGGCTGAGTCGCCTGCTCGACATGGATGCGCGACGCGGGCCGTTCGACGATTTCATGCTGGCGACCGCCGTGCTGACGCGGCTGCCGATCGGCGCCGCACCGGCCGCAGACGGCGATGTCGCCGCTGCAGGCTGGGCCTTTCCGCTGGTCGGCGTTGGCGTTGGCGCGATTGCCGCGATCGCCTTCTTCCTCGCTGAAGCGGCTGGCTTGCCGGAGCTGCCGGCCGGCCTGCTGGCGGTGCTGGCGGCGATCGGCGTGACTGGCGCGCTGCACGAAGACGGGCTAGCCGACACCGTCGACGGCTTCGGCGGCGGCCGCAGCCGCGAGGCGAAGCTCGCGATCATGCGTGACAGCCGGCACGGCACGTTCGGCATCCTCGCGCTGGTGCTCGGCGTCGGGTTGCGCGCCGGCGCGCTGGCGGCGATCGGCGACCCGATTCATGCCTCGCTCGCGCTGGTAGCGGCACACACCCTCTCGCGCGGCGCCTTGCCGGCATTGATGCGGCTGTTGCCGCGGGCCCGCACGGACGGGCTCGGCGCCGCCGCGGGCATGCCGCGCACCCCCGTGGCTGCCGTGGCGGCGGTGCTTGGCCTTGCGATCGCGATCGCGATGCTCGGGCCGGGCCGCGGCGCCGCGGCGATCTTGCTCAGCGCCGTGGCGCTGGCGGCGGCGGCGCTCCTTGCATACCGCCAGATCGGCGGCTACACCGGCGACGTGCTCGGGTTTTTTCAGCAGATCGGGGAGATCGTGATGTTGCTGGCGGCGGCGGCGAAATGACCAGCGGCTCGGACACCGGCTCCGATAGCGGAAAGGTCTCCCCGTTCAATCCGGGGATGATCGGTGCCGGCGGCGTCGGCGGCGCCGCGACGACGACAAGCTTCTGGTGGGTCAGGCATGCGCCGGTCGAACACCAGGGGCG
The DNA here is from genome assembly GCA_050257895.1 of Thiohalocapsa sp. Taxonomy (GTDB): domain Bacteria; phylum Pseudomonadota; class Alphaproteobacteria; order ATCC43930; family CGMCC-115725; genus DATARH01. Next base: position 6,922 of record JBLMXS010000129.1, on the reverse strand, counting down.
CATCTACGGCCGCAAGGACATGCCGTGCGACTGCAGCGACACCGCGGTGTTCAGTGGCCTCGCCCGCCAGCTGCCGCGCGATGCCGCCTGGGTCACCAGCGATCTGCGCCGCACGCACGAGACCGCCCGTGCGATCATCCGTGCCGGATTGCCAGGCCCGACCGAGATCCCCGGCCCGGAGGCGCCCGCCGTCGCCGACCTTGCCGAGCAGAGCTTCGGCGACTGGCAGGGCCTGACCTACGAGGAGCTGCGGGAGTCGCGCGGCGGCGCGTTTCACCGCTTCTGGCACGCGCCGGCGCACGAGCGCGCCCCCGGCGGCGAGAGCTTTATCGATGTGATGCAGCGGGTGGCGCGCGCGATTCATGGCGTCCTCGACGCCCATCGCGGCCGCCAAATCATCGCGGTCGCGCATGGCGGCACGATCCGCGCCGCGCTCGGGCTGGCGCTCGGCCTCGATCCCGAGGCCTGCCTCGCCTTCACGATGGAAAACTGCTCCGTCACCCGCATCGATCACATCGACGGCCCCGGCATGGGACACGGCTGGCGCGTCGTGACGGTGAACCGGCCGCCGCGCTAGCACCCAGCGCTTTTTGGGGCCGCGGGCGTCCCGCCCGCATGCGGGCGCGACGGAAGCGGTCCTCAAGGACGGTGACGCTGCGGGCCGCGGCGTGCTAGCGTTGCCGCTGCGATGCGACAGGGAAGTCCGGTGCAATGCCGGCGCTGCCCCCGCAACTGTAAGCGGCGAGCCCGCGGCAACCGCCACTGGCGCCATCCTTCGATTTGAGGGAGGCCGGGAAGGCGCCGCGGGCGACGACCCCGAGCCAGGAGACCTCCGCCTCGCACGCCGGAACGATCCTCGGGCGGAGGAGGAGCCGTTGTCATTGCTTTTGGCCGCGAACCTGCCTCGGCTCACGCTGGTTCTCGGCGGCGCCCGCTCGGGCAAGAGCCGCCATGCCGAGGCGCTGATCGAAGGGGCCGCCGCCAGCGGCACGTATTGCGCGACCTATTCTGATGAGGGGGAACCCGGCGACCCCGAGATGCGGGCGCGAATCGCGGCCCACCGGGCGCGGCGCGGGCCTTTCTGGCGCACCGTCGAGGCGCCGCTCGCGCTGCCGGAGAAGATCCTCGCCGAAGCCCGCCCGGAGCGGCCGCTGCTGGTCGATTGCCTGACAGTGTGGCTGACCAACTTGATGCTGGCCGAACGGGCGCTCGACGAGCCGCTGGCGCAATTGCGCGCGGCCTTGCGTGAGGCGGCCGGCCCGGTGGTGCTGGTCGCCAACGAGGTCGGGCTCGGCCTGGTGCCGCCGACGCCGCTCGGCCGCGCCTTCCGCGACGCCGCTGGCTGGCTCAACCAGGACATCGCCGCCGCCGCCGACCACGTCGTCTTCCTCGCCGCCGGTCTGCCGCTGGTGCTGAAGGAATCGTCATCGTCATTGCGAGCGCAGCGAAGCAATCTCGTCGGGATTGCCTCGTCGCCTGCGGCTCCTCGCAATGACGGCTGTGGAAACGGATGATGCGCCGCATTCCCGCGACGATCGTCACCGGCTTTCTCGGCGCGGGGAAGACCAGCCTCGTGCGCCATCTGCTGACGACGGCGCCGAGCCATCGGCTGGCGGTGATCGTCAACGAGTTCGGCGAGCTCGGGATCGACCGGGAGCTGCTGCTCGGCTGCGGCGACGCCTTCTGCCAGGACGACGACATCGTCGAGCTGGCCAATGGCTGCCTGTGCTGCACCGTCGCCGACGACTTCCTGCCGACCCTCTCCCGCCTGATCGAGCGGCCGCAGCCGCCCGGCCATATCGTCGTCGAGACGTCGGGGCTTGCCCTGCCGAAGCCCTTGGTGCAGGCCTTCGCCTGGCCCGAGATCCGCACCCGCATGACGGTCGACGGCGTCGTCACGGTGATCGACGCCGCCGCCGCCAGCGCCGGCCGCTTCACTTCCGATCCGGAGGCCGTCGCACGGCAGCGCGCCGCCGACCCGTCGATCGCACACGACAACCCGCTCGAAGAGGTGTTCGGCGACCAGCTGGCCTGCGCCGATCTCGTCATCCTCAACAAGACCGACCTTGTGGACGCCGCACCGCTCGCGGCGCTGCGGCGCGAGGTCGAAGCGCGGCTGCGGCCGGGGGTCAAGCTCGTCGCCGCGGTCGGCGGCCGTGTCCCCGCCGGCGTCGCGCTCGGGCTCGCGGCGGCCGCCGAGGATGACCTTGCCGTCCGCCCGTCATGCCACGACCTCGAGGCCGAGCACGACCACGACGATTTCGACAGCTTTGTCGTGCGGCTCGGGCCGGTCGCCGATCCGGCCGCGTTCCAGGCCCGGCTGCTGGCGATGATCCGCGCGCATGACGTGCTGCGCGTCAAGGGCTTCCTCGATCTGCCGGGGCGCGAGCGCCGCCAGGTCGTACAGGCGGTCGGCGACCGCCTCATGGCACATTTCGACCGGCCGTGGCGTTCCGGCGAAGAGCGCGGCTCGCGGCTTGTTGTGATCGGCCAGAAGGGGCTCGACCGCGCCGCCATCGCCACCGCGCTCGGGGCCGGCTGATGCATCTCCTCGCGACCGAGCCCGGGCTGATCGCCGACGGGTCGCAGACGGTCGACCTGGCGCAGACCCCGGGCGACATCGTCATGCTGGCGAGCGCCGACACCGAGATTGCGCTGCTCGCGGCGGCGCAGGCCCGGCGGCGGCAGGCGGACCCGACGGCGCCGCGCCTGCGGCTCGCGCCGGTGCTGCGGCTAGGCCACAATTTCTCGGTCGACCTCTACATGCCGCTGGTCGGCGCGGCGCGGCTCGTGGTGGCGCGGCTGTTGGGCGGCAGCGCCTATTGGCCCTACGGCGTCGAACGCCTGTGCGAAACCTGCCGCGACGCCGGGATCCCGCTCGCCCTGCTGCCCGGCGACGATAAGCCCGATCGCGAGCTGGCGCTGCTCTCGACCGTGCGGCCGGAGGCGTGGCAGCGCCTGTGGCGCTACCTCGCCGAGGGCGGGCCGACCAACGCCGACAATTTCCTGCGGTACGCCGGGTTCCTGTTGCGCGAAGCCCCTCACCCTGTCCCTCTCCCCGCCAGCGGGGAGAGGGAACGCAGCTGCAACAGCTCTCCCTCTTCCCGCGTGCGGGGAGAGGGCCGGGGTGAGGGGCATCAATGGGCCGAGCCGGCGCCCTTGCTGCGGGCGGGCTATTACTGGCCGGGCGAGGCGCTGCCGGGGCTCGCCGACATTGCCGCGCGCTGGCAGCGCAAGCCTGCCCCGGCGGAAGCCGGCGGCGCGGTGGTGCCGATTGTCTTCTACCGGGCCTTGGTGCAATCGGGAAACACGGCGCCGGTCGACGCGCTGGTCGACGCGCTGATGCAGCGCCGGCTTCGGCCATTGCCGATCTTCGTCCACAGCCTCAAGGAGCCGGAAGCGGCGGCGCTGATCGCCGCCGCCGTCGCCGCGCATCCGCCGGCGGTGATCCTCAACGCCACCGGGTTTTCGCTGGCCGCCGCCGGCGGTGACCCGCTCGGCGCCGACTGCCCGGTATTGCAGGTCGTCTTCGCAGGGGGTGATGAACAAAGCTGGCAAAGCGGCACGCGCGGGCTCGGGCCGCGCGAGCTGGCGATGAACGTCGCGCTGCCCGAGATCGACGGCCGCATCCTATCGCGCGCCGTATCGTTCAAGGAGCCGCTCGGGCGCGACCCCGAGACCGAGGCCGATCTCGTCGGCTACCGCCCGGTCGCCGACCGCGTCGGGTTTGTCGCCGACCTCGCGCGCAACTGGGCGAAGCTGCGCACCAAATCGGCGGCAAGGCGGCGCATCGCGATCATTCTGGCCAATTATCCGAACCGCGATGGCCGCATCGGCAACGGCGTCGGGCTCGACACGCCGCAATCGGCGGTGCGCTTCCTCGCCGCGCTGCGCCAGGCCGGCTACGATACCGGCGATCTGCCGGACGAGGCTGGGGCGCTGATGGCTCGGCTGCTCGTCGGGCCGACCAACGCGCGGCCCGCGGCACCGGCCGCCGAAACCTTGTCCTTTGCAGATTATTGCGCCTTTTTCGGCAGCCTGCCGCGCGGCGTGCAGCAGCAGGTCAACGAGCGCTGGGGGCCGGCCGAACGCGACCCGTTCTTCCGGCCGGGCCGCGTCGATTGCGGCCGCTTCGCGATCCCAGGGCTGTGGGCAGGCAATGTCGCGGTGCTGATCCAGCCGGCGCGCGGCTACAATCTCGACCCGAAGGGCAGCTACCACGACCCCGCGCTGGTGCCGCCGCATTCCTATTTCGCCGCCTATGCCTGGCTGCGCGAGGCGTTCCGGGCCGATGCGGTGATCGATCTCGGCAAGCACGGCACGCTCGAATGGCTGCCCGGCAAGGCGCTGGCGCTGTCTGCCGAGTGCTTTCCGGAGGCGGTGCTGGGGCCGCTGCCGCATTTCTACCCGTTCATCGTCAACGACCCCGGCGAAGGCAGCCAGGCGAAGCGGCGGGCGCAGGCGGTGATCGTCGATCACCTGACGCCGCCGCTGACGCGCGCCGGCAGCTACGGTCCGCAGGCCGAGCTCGAACGGCTGATCGACGAATATTACGACGCCGCCCGCGGCGACCCGCGGCGGATCAAGCCGATCGCTGCCGATATCCTAGAGCAGGCGCGCAGCATCGGGCTCGACCGCGATTGCGGCATCGCAGCCGATGACGACCTCGCCGCCGCCTTGCAGAAGCTCGACGGCTTCCTGTGCGAGCTGAAGGAATTGCAGATCCGCGACGGGCTGCACGTGCTCGGCGAGAGCCCCGATGGCGAGCGGCTCGATGCGCTCTTGCTGGCGATCGCGCGGGCGCGCCGTGGCCCTCGGCCTGAGGACGAATCCTTGCTGCGCTCGCTGGCCGGCGATCTCGACCTTGGCGCCGACCCGCTGCTGCTGGATCTCGGCGTGGCGTGGACCGGGCCGCGGCCGGCGCCGCTGGCCGATCTACCCCCACCCCAACCCTCCCCCGCCAGCGGGGGAGGGGGCTCCATAAGCGGCGGCCCTCTCCCTCCCCCGCTGGCGGGGGAGGGCCGGGGTGGGGGTACGGGCTGGCGCACCGCCGGCGACACGGTGGAGCGACTGGAGACGCTGGCGCTGCAGCTGGTGTCCGGAGCGCGACAACCGCCGGGCGAGTGGCACCGCACGCAGGCCGTGCTTGCCTGGATCGAACGCACGTTGCGGCCGGCGGTGGCCGGAAGCGGCGCGGCCGAGACAGCGGCGATCCTGGCGGGGCTCGACGGCCGCGCCGTCATACCCGGGCCGAGCGGCGCGCCGAGCCGCGGGCGCCCCGACGTGCTGCCGACCGGCCGCAATTTCTATTCGGTCGACACCCGCGCCGTGCCGACCCCGGCGGCCTGGCAACTCGGCTGGCATTCGGCAGGGCTCCTGGTCGAGCGCTATGCGCAGGAGCACGGCAACTACCCGGCCCGGCTCGCCCTCTCCGCCTGGGGCACCGCCAACATGCGCACCGGCGGCGACGATATCGCGCAGGCGCTGGCCCTGCTCGGCGTCCGCCCGCGGTGGGAGGCGGCAAGCGGCCGCGTCACCGGGTTCGAGATAATGCCCGCGACGGTGCTCGACCGGCCGCGGGTCGATGTCACCTTGCGCATCTCGGGGTTCTTCCGGGACGCCTTTCCCGGCCTCATCGATCTGTTCGACAGCGCTGTGCGCGCCGTCGCGGCGCTCGACGAGCCGCCGGCGACCAATCCCCTCGCTGCGCGCGTTGCAGCCGACCGCACACGCCTCGCCGCTGCCGGCGTCGCCCCGGCGGAAGCCGAGCGGCGTGCCGGCTACCGCATCTTCGGCTCCAAGCCTGGTGCCTACGGTGCCGGCCTGCAGACGCCGATCGACGAGCGGCTGTGGCATGACGAGCGCGACCTCGCCGACGCCTATCTCGCCTGGAGCGGCTGGGCCTACGGCGCCGGCGGCGAGGGCAAGCCGGAGCGCAGCCTCTTCGAGGCGCGCCTCGCCGAAATCGAGCTCGTCCTGCACAACCAGGATAACCGCGAGCACGACCTCCTCGACAGTGACGACTACTACCAGTTCGAGGGCGGCCTCGCGCTGGCGGTGCGGCATCTGTCGGGACGGCAGCCGGAAATCTTCCACAACGACCATTCGCTGCCCGAGCGGCCCCGCATCCGCACCTTGCGCGAGGAAGTGGGGCGGATCGTGCGCGGCCGTGCCGCCAACCCGCGGTGGATCGCCGGGGTCATGCGGCATGGCTACAAGGGAGCCGGCGAGATCGCCGCGACGGTCGACTACCTGTTCGCCTTCGCCGCCACCGCCCGGGTCGTCGACGACGCCCATTTCGCGGCGCTCTACGACGCCTATCTCGCGGACGCGGCGGTACGCGACTTCGTGGCAACGCACAACCCGGCGGCGCTCGCCGAGACCCGCGCCCGTTTCGCCGAGGCTATCGAGCGCGGCCTGTGGCGCCCGCGCCGCAACAGCATCCGTGCGGAGTTGACGGGCGATGAGTGAACCGACCCGCGACGAAGACGAGGTCAACCGGCTGCACCGCGAGAAGATGGCGCGGCGGCAGGCCGCACGCCGCAAGGTGCTCGCCACCAAGATCGAGGAGCGCGGCCTCGTCATCGTCCACACCGGCGCCGGCAAGGGCAAATCGACCGCCGCGTTCGGCATGGTGCTGCGCTGTATCGGGCACGGCATGCGGGTCGGGGTCGTGCAGTTCGTCAAGGGCGCCTGGAGCACCGGCGAGCGTACCGTGCTCGCCCGCTTTCCGGAGCTGGTGACCTGCCGGGCCATGGGCGAGGGTTTCACCTGGGACACGCAGGACCGCGCCCGCGATATCGCCGCCGCCCGCGCCGCCTGGGACGCGGCGCGGCAGATGATCGCCGATCCGTCCTACCGCATGGTGCTGCTCGACGAGCTCAACATCGTCTTGCGCTACGAATACCTGCCGGTCGCTGAG
>JBLMXS010000128.1:0-8595 GCA_050257895.1 Thiohalocapsa sp. | reverse complement strand
CGCTTGGTGGGGAGGGCGGTCAGAAGGCGGCGGGAGAAGATTAGGCCGGGTCTTCAGCAATGAGCAATGGTGCGGCGCCCTCCCAGGAATGCGACGATCGCGAGTCCCTGGACGAGCGCGGCGGCCAGGAACAGGCCCGGTGCCGCTCCCGCCGCCGCGCCGGTTGCTTGCGGAACGAGTGTCCTGATCAGGCCGAACGCGGCGGGCGCGAATGCGTAGGCGCCCTGCGCGATAGCGACGATGAGGGCAACCACGCGCGACACGTCGTCCTCGACGAACTCGACCTGGGCGATGAGCGGCGGCAGCGAGGTCGCGTTGCCGAAGCCGATGCCGAACAGCGCGATCCCGAGCAGCAGCAGCGGAACGCTGGTGCCGGCTGCCGCGATGAGCACGAGGGAGCCGGTCATTTGCGCGGCATAGCTCGCCGATGCCACCAACCGCCGGTCGGCGCCCGCGGGCATGACCCAGCCCACGAGGGCGCGGCCGGCGATCGCCAGCGCCGTCGCCGCTCCCATCGCCAAGCCCGCCCGTTGCGCCCCGAGCGCGGGCGTCAGCAGCGAGAACAGGTGCGCGACCAGACCGATCTGCGCGAACAGTCCCAAGGCCATTCCGATGGCCAGGGTCTGAAATTTCCTGTCCCGCCACAGCAGGGATCCGGGGAGGGGTTTGGCGGCCGGCGAGGCGACGGAAATTGCCGGCGCGCCGCGCGCGTCGCCGTCCGGCGGCAATCCCATCTGGCACGGGGTGCGTGAGAACAGCCGATCGGCGAGCAGCCACATCGTGAGCACCATGACGGCGCCGATCGCCGCGGCCGCGGTCGGAAATCCGAGCGCGCCGATGGCGGCGACCCAGAGCGGAGAGAACACCACGCCGCCGATGCTGCCGCCGTTGTAGGCCATCGCCAGCGCAGCCGGGCGCGCGCGCACGAACCAAGGCGACACGATCGCATTGACCGCAACCGCGCTCATGGCGCCCCAACCTGCGCCGCCGAGCAAGGCCGCGACGAACAGCTGCCAGGGCGCGGTCGCCATGGCCCAGCCGCAGACGCCGGCGGCGAGCGAAACAGCGCCGGCCTTCGTCACCGTTGCAACACCGAAGCGTTGGTAGTTTCCGGGCAGATTGGCTCCCACGACGGCGCCGATCAGGAATTGCGTGGTGACCGCGGCCGACACCAGAGGCAACGGCCAGCCTCTGGTCGCACCGACCACGCCCAAGAAGACCGGCGGGCCGTAGAACCCCAGTCCCCAACCGAAGAGGGCCAGAACGAACGCAGCCGCGACGATCCGCCATCCGTAGAAAATTCCCGTGAGCGTCAGCGTCGTCGCCATCGCCGCACACTGCTCGCGCATCGCCGAAAATGTTACGGTGATGGCCGAAGCTTCGACGCGGCGAGAAGTGTAAACTGCGGTCGCGTTGCCAGGAGGAGCTCGACATGGCCAGCAATGCCGCGTTTGCGCAGGTCGCGTCGCTTGCGGGCGACCCCGCGCGCGCGGGAATGCTGCACGCGCTGATGGACGGCCGGGCGCTGACGGCGTCCGAGCTGGCCCACGTCGCCCGCATCACCCCGCAGACCGCGAGCGGCCATCTGGCGCGCATGGCGGCGGCTGGCCTGCTCAGCATCGAGAAGCAGGGCCGACATCGCTACCACCGGCTCGCATCGCCGGCGGTGGCGCAAATGATCGAAAGCATCATGCAAGTCGCGTCGGCAGTGGAGCCGGCGCGCCGACCGCTCTCCGTCGGCCCGCGCGACGCCGCGTTGCGCGCGGCGCGCACCTGCTACGACCATCTTGCCGGGCGGCTCGGCGTCGCGCTGGCGGATGCGCTGGTGGCGGGCGGTTATGCGGAGCTCGCAAGCGACGCCGGGCTGGTGACCGACGCCGGCCTCGAGCTGCTCGGCCGCATCGGGATCGACGTCGATGCCCTGCAGGCCCGTCGCGGCAGGCACGCCGCCCGCGTCCTGTGCCGGCCCTGCCTCGATTGGAGCGAGCGGCGGCCGCATCTCGCCGGCGCGCTCGGCGCGGCCTTGTGCGCGCACAGCCTCGGCAACGGCTGGGTCCGCCGCATTCCCGGCACGCGCGCCGTCGCGATCACCCCGAAGGGGCAGCGGATGTTTCGCGAGGCGTTCGGCGTGCGGCTGAGCTGATCAGTTCAGCTGTATCCCGCTGTCCTTGAACACCTGCCCCCAGCGGTCCTGCTCCTTGCGCACGAAGGTGGCGAATTCCTCGGGCGTGCTGCTGACGGCGCTGATGCCGGCTTTCTCGAGCTTGTCGCCGATGATCGGGTCGGCGTACATCCTGGCGACCTCGCGCTGAACCTTGTCGATGATGCCGCGCGGCGTGCCGGCCGGCGCCACGAAACCGATCCAGGTCGAGATATCGTCGAGCGCGGGGATGCCGGCTTCGACCGCGAGCGGCCTGACCTCGGGCAATGCCGGCAGCGGGCGGCTGTTGAGCTTGGCGAGCGCGCGCAATTTTCCGCTCCGGATCAGCGGCAGGCTGGTGGCGGCGCCGTCGACGATGTAATCGACCGCGCCGGTCAGGAGACCCTGCACCGTGGGCGCGCTGCCGCTGAACGGGATGTATTGCACCTCGATTCCGGCCTCGCGGTTGAACAGGTAGCCGGCGAGGCGCGTGGTGATGATGCCGGCGCCGTAGTTAAGCTTGCCGGGATTGGCCTTGGCGCGCGCGATCAGCTCCTGCACGGTCTTGGGACCGTCCTCCGCGCGCACGCTGAGCAGCGAGGTATTCTTGGACGCGAGCGTGATCGGCGAAAAGTCCTTGAGCGGATCATAAGGGAGGTTCTTGTTGGTGATCGGATTGAGCACCATGGTGACATCCATCACCGCAAACAGAGTGTAGCCGTCGGCTGGCAGCTTGGCGACGCGCGCCGCCGCGATCGCGGTGTTGGCGCCGGGCTGGTTCTCGATCACGACCGGCTGGCCCCAGACCTCGCTCAGCCGGTGCGCGACGACCCGGCTCAGGATGTCGGTCGGCCCGCCCGCCGGAAACGGCACGACGATGCGGACCGCGCGATTGGGATAGCTCTGGGCGTCGGGGCTTCCTTGCGCCGCGGCGGACGAGATCGCCAAGGCCGACAGCAAGGCGAGCGCGATCGAACGAATGTCCATGGCCTTCCTCGTCTCTCAGTCGACCTTGATGCCGGCTTCCTTGATCACCTTCTCCCAGCGATCGGCCTCCTTGCGAATGAAGGCGGCAAACTCGCCGGGCGTGCTGGTGACGGGATAGTTGCCGATGCGTTCGGATTTCTCCTTGACCGCGGGATCGGTCAGGGCCTTCACGACCTCGGCTTGGATCTTGTCGACGATCGGCTTGCGCGTGCCCTTGGGCGCAACAAGCCCGAGCCAGACCGAGATGTCGTCGAGATCGGGCAGCCCGGCCGCGTCGGACAGGGTCGGAATGCCGGCCATCGACGGCGGCGCGTCGCGATCGAGCTTCGCCAGCGCCCGCACCTGACCGTTCGCGATCAGCGGTGCCACGATCTGGTTGGCGGCGTAGATGAGCTGCACGCTGCCGGTCAGGAGCCCGTTGACCGTCTCCGGCGTGCCCTTGAACGGCACGTAGAGGATGTCGAGCCCCGCCGCCTTGTGGAACAGTTGGCCCATCAACTGCGCCGTGATGGTGCCAGCGCCGTAGTTGAGCTTGCCCGGCTGCGCCTTCGCCTTGGCGATCAGCTCCTTCACCGACGCGGGCCCGCGCGCGGGAACCGCGAGCACCGAGATGGTCTTTGCGGTCAGTGTGATCGGCGCAAAATCATTGAGGGGGTCGTAGGGCAGGCTCTTGTGCAGGTACTGGTTCATCACCAGCGTCGAGTCGATCGCCATGAACAGGGTATAGCCGTCAGGCGCCGCCTTGGCCGCAGCCTGCGCGCCGATGATGGTGTTGGCGCCGGGGCGGTTCTCGATCACGACCGGCTGGCCCCAGTCCTCGCTCATCTTCTGGCCGATGACGCGCGCCACGATGTCGCTCGGCCCTCCGGCCGGGAACGGCACGATCAGCCGGATCGGCCGGTCGGGAAAACTCGCGGAAGGGTCCTCGGCGACGGCGGCGCTCGACGCGGAGATCGCGAGACTCGCGAATAGCAAACATCGAAGCGCCCGCGCCATGGCTCCTCCCGCCGGCATGTTGTTGTTCGTTGCGGCAATTGTCACCGTTGTGCCGTTCGCTGGCAACCGACCAGAGCGTGTCTTGTTCCTTCGGAATCGGGACACGCTCTAGAATTGTTCAGTGCGCATGTTCTTGGCGGCGAACCGGTACCCACTTCGCCGAAACATGCGCTAATGCGAGCGTCCCTTCCAAAGCGCGGCGGCCATGGGCTAGGTTCATCCCGATCTACGGCCACCGAACAAGACGTCAGGAGGAACCGTGCTCGCTCCCGCGCCATCCCGACACGATCGCATGTCGATGCACAACGCGAACAAGCTCAAGATCGGCCTATTCGGAGCGAACTGCTCGTCCGGGCGGGCAGTCACCCTGGTGCCGGAGCGCTGGTCGGGGAGCTGGCCGGACAATCGCAAGCTCGCCGGGATGGCCGACGACGCCGGCCTCGATTTCCTGCTTCCGATCGGGCGCTGGAAGGGTTATGGCGGCGACACCGACTACCAGGGGGCGACGCTCGAGACCATCACCTGGGCGACCGGCCTGCTCGCCTTGACCAAGCGCGTCACCGTGTTCGGCACGGTGCATGCGCCGCTGTTCAATCCCATCATCGCCGCGAAGGAAATGGTCACCGCCGACCATATCGGCGAAGGCCGGTTCGGGCTGAACATCGTGGTCGGCTGGAACGAGGGCGAATTCGCGATGTTCGGCGTCCAGCAGCGCGATCACGAGTCGCGCTACGAGTATGCGCAGGAATGGATCGACGTCATCAAGATGATCTGGTCGGACAAGGAGGACTTCGATTTCCGCGGCAAGTACCTGAACATGACGGGCATCCGCGGCAAGCCGAAGCCCTACGGCGGCGCGCGGCCGGTGATCATGAACGCCGGCGCCTCGCCGGTGGGACAGGCCTTTGCGATCCGCAACTGCGATGCGTTCTTCCTGCAGGCGTCGCGCACGTCGCTCGACGAGACCGCGCAGCGCGTCGCGACCGCCAAGACGCAGGCCAAGGAGCAGGGCAGGGAGCTTGGCGTCTATACCGTCGGCGTCGTCACCTGCCGGCCGACCAAGAAAGAGGCCGAGGGCTACTACCACTATTCCATCGTGGAGCACGCCGACTGGCGGGCGGTCGACGACATCCTGGCGCTCAAGAACATCACCGCGCAGAACACGCCGCTGGAACAGTTCCGGCAGATCCGGACCGGATACGCGCAGGGCATGGGCGGCTTGCCGATCGTCGGCGACCCCGACCACGTGGCGGGGCAGCTCATCGATCTCAGCAAGGCGGGACTGACCGGGGTTGCGGTCTCGCTCGTCAACTACATCGATGAGCTTCCGTTCTTCTGCGACGAGGTCTTGCCGCGGCTCGAGCGCGCCGGTCTGCGCGAGAAGCGCCGATCGTGAGCGCGCGGAGCGGCTGATCAACTTTTTTTGAGTACGGTCGAATTCCGGCGGCATCGAACGTCCTTGAGGCGACGGAGCATAGTGCTCGGCCATAATGGTCAAGGAGGCCGCCATGAAATTGGTGCCGCTGATCGGTCGGTGGTCGATACGGCCCCCGCTGTCGCGCCGACAGGGCGCTCGCGCGAACACCATCAACATCTCACAGCCGCTCGGACCGGGTGGAGACGCGACCATGAAGACGCCATTCGCGAGACATGGGGCCAAACGGCGGGGGCGTGTTGGCATCGCCGCGGCAGCGCTGCTGGCAGGGGCGGCCATCGGCGGCTGGGCGATGTCGACGATGTCCACGACCAGCGCGGCGGCGGTGGAGGACGCCGCCTTCGAGGCAACGCGCGCGGACATCGTCAAGACCTTGCGGCACGACGAGGTCAAGCTCGGTCTCGTCGGCTCGTATGTCGTGAGCGGCACGGATTCCGACGGCAAGCCTTACGCCGGCGCCGGCATCGTGGACGTCGGTCTGGCACCGTCCGGCGCGCTCGAGCTCGACTGGGACAATGGCAAGCAGGTCGGCATCGGGCAGGTGATCGGCGACGTGCTGGTAGCGGCCTGCCTGGTCAAGGGCCGAACCGCCATCTTGATCATGAGCATCAATCCGGACGGTTCGCTCTCCGGCAAGTGGTCGCGCCGCATGGACCGCGGTCAAAAGGGCACCGAGACCTGGAAGAAGGCATAGGCGCGGCGGGCATGAAATTTTTTCGGCACCCGGTCGAAATCCGGCCGCCTCGAACGTCAATGAGCCGGCGGAGCATCATGCCCGGCCGCACCGAATGAAGGAGACCACCATGAAATACATGCTGCTGATCTATGGCAACGAAACGAACACGGCCGGGGTCGAGCGCGTTTCACCCGCCTATGCCGCCTATATGGAGGCGATGCAGAAGGCGGGCGTCGTCGTCGGCGGCGAGCGCCTGCGCCCAACCGCATCGGCGACCACCGTGCGCAGCTCCGGAGGCAAACCCCAGGTGCTCGACGGCCCCTATGCCGAGACCAAGGAGCAGCTCGGCGGCTACTTCATTGTCGACGTGCCCGACCTCGACGCCGCGATCTCCTGGGCGGCGCGCTGCCCCGCCGCCAGTCGTGGCGCGGTCGAGGTGCGGCCGGTCTGGACCATGTAGACCAGACGCGATGCGGCGAGCAGGCGACCAGCGGGCGCGCGAGATCGCCGAAAGTGTGGCGCGCCGCAGCTACGGCAAGCTTGTCGCCTTTCTCGCGGCGCGCACGCGCGACGTCGCGGCGGCGGAGGACGCGTTGGCCGACGCCTTCGCCGCCGCCCTGGCCGATTGGCCCGCCAGCGGAATCCCGGAAAGTCCCGAGGCGTGGCTGATGACGGTGGCGCGGCGCAAGCTGATCGACGGCGCCCGGCGGCGGCGCAGCGGCGAGGCCGCCGCGGATCATCTGCAACTGACGGCGGAGGAATTGGAGGCGGCGGCGGCAAGCGCGCCGGAGATACCCGACCAGCGCCTGGCGCTGATGTTCGCCTGCACCCATCCGGCGGTCGACCGCGCCGTCCGCGCGCCGCTGATGTTGCAGACCATTCTTGGTTTCGATGCCGCCACCATCGCCGCGGCCTTCCTGGTCTCGCCCGCCACCATGGGTCAGCGCCTGGCGCGCGCGAAGAACAAGATCAGGCAGGCCGGCATTCCGTTGCGGGTGCCCGAGCGTGCCGAGCTGCGTGAGCGGCTCGATAGCGTGCTCGAAGCCATCTACGCCACCTTTGCCGAAGGCTGGTCCGATCCCGCCGGCACCGAAATTCGTCGCCGCGATCTCGCCGAAGAGGGAATCTGGCTGGGCCGGTTGGTGGCCTCGCTCATGCCCGACGAGCCGGAAGCGATCGGCCTCCTTGCGCTGATGCTTCATGCCGAAGCGCGGCGCGCCGCCCGGCGCAACGCCCGGGGTGAATACGTGCCGCTCGCGCAGCAGGACCCGGCGGCCTGGGACGCGAATTTGATCGAGGAGGCGGAAGCCCTGCTGCTTCGCGCCAGCGCCATGGGCCGGATCGGGCGCTATCAGCTCGAGGCGGCGGTGCAGTCGGCCCACGTGGTGCGCCGGCGCAGCGGCAGCTCCGATTGGGCGGCGATCGAGCGGCTCTACGACGCGCTGTCGACCATCACGGACTCGCCCGTCGTGGCGATCAACCGGGCGATCGCCATTGCCGAGACGCGCGGCCCTGCCGCCGGTCTCGCGGCGCTCGACGCGCTGAGAGACGACGCGCGGCTTGCCGATTATCAGCCGTATTGGGCGGCGCGCGCGGGCCTGCTGGCGCGGACCGGCGATGTCGACGGCGCCGAGGAGGCCTACCAGCGGGCGATCGGCTTGGAATCCGATCCCGCCGTGCGCCGTTTCCTGCAGCAGCGCCGCAGGGAGCTGCGCCATCCTGGAGCAAGATGATTTTTCATCGAGTCATCATCCCGCTCTAGGTTTTTGCTTTGCGCGTGATCTTTTCCGAAAACCGGTTCCGACTTTTCGGGATCACGCGCTAGTCCAATTTGATGTTGCCGCTGTCCTTGAGGACCTTGGACCAGCGCGCCGTCTCGCTGCGGATGAACGCGGCGAGCTCCGCCGGCGTGCGGCTGCCGACCGCGAGGATGCCGACCTGCTCCAGCTTGGCGATCACGGCGGGATCGGCGTAGATATTCGCGACCGCGCGATGGATCTTGTCGACGATCGCGCGCGGCGTCCCGGCGGGCGCCACCAGCGCGATCCAGGTCGAGCTTTCGTCGAGGCCCGGCAGGTCCGCCGCCACGCTCAGGCTCGGCAGATCCGGCAGGATCGGCAGCGGCCGGTTGCTGTATTTCGCGAGCGCGCGATAGCGGCCGGCCTGGATCAGCGGCAAGCTGGTGCCGGTGCTGTCGAGGGCGAAGTCGACGGTTCCCGCGAGCACCGCCTGACCGATCTCGGCGCTGCCCTTGAAGGGAACGAGCTGCACGTCGATGTCGGCCGTCTTGGCGAACAGGAGGGCGCCCAGGCGCGACGTGATCGTGCCGGCGCCCATGTTGAGCTTTCCGGGGTTGGCCTT
>JBLMXS010000127.1:0-12653 GCA_050257895.1 Thiohalocapsa sp. | reverse complement strand
GCTCAACGAATCGGGCTTTGTCGAGGACACGATCGCCGCCTTCAAGGGCCGCAACATCCACGCCTTCCACACCGAGGGCGCCGGCGGCGGCCACGCCCCGGACATCATCAAGGTCGCGGGCCTGCCCAACGTGCTGCCGTCATCGACCAACCCGACGCGGCCCTACACCGTCAACACGATCGACGAGCATCTCGACATGCTGATGGTGTGCCACCACCTCGATCCGCGCATCCCGGAGGATGTCGCCTTCGCCGAATCGCGCATCCGCCGCGAGACGATCGCCGCCGAGGACATCCTGCACGATCTCGGCGCCTTCAGCATGATGTCGTCGGACAGCCAGGCGATGGGCCGGGTCGGCGAAGTCATCATCCGCACCTGGCAGACCGCCGACAAGATGAAGCGGCAGCGCGGGCCGCTTCCCGAGGATAGCGAGCGCAACGACAATTTCCGGGCGAGGCGCTACATCGCCAAGTACACGATCAACCCGGCGCTGACGCATGGGCTGGCCGAGCATGTCGGCTCGGTCGAAATCGGCAAGCTGGCCGACCTCGTGTTGTGGTCGCCGGCCTTCTTCGGGGCCAAGCCCGACCTCGTGCTGAAGGCCGGGACGATCGCCGCCGCCTTGATGGGCGACCCCAACGCCTCGATCCCGACGCCGCAGCCGGTGCATTACCGCCCGATGTTCGGCGCTTACGGGCGAGCATTGCAGGCCTCGGCCGCGACCTTCCTACCGGCGGTCGCGATCGTCGCCGGAATCCCCGACCGGCTCGAGCTCGGCCGGATGATCCTGCCCGCACGCCACATCCGCGCGGTCGGCAAGAGCCGCATGGTGCACAACGCCGCGACACCCCATATCGAGGTCGATCCCGAAACCTACGAGGTGCGCGCCGACGGCGCCCTCCTCACCTGCGAGCCGGCGACGATCCTGCCGCTGGCGCAGCGCTACTTCCTGTACTGATTATTCACAATGAGACTGCGAGCCAACGAGACCGGTGTCCACCCGTCATTGCGAGCGCAGCGAAGCAATCTCGGGCAGCAGTCGCTGTGCCGGACCGGATTGCGTCGTCGCTCCGCTCCTCGCAATGACATCGGAGCCGTCTCGCCGGTTCGCTGTCTCATTGTGAATTTGCTGACCGGCAGGATTTGATGCGGCGGGCGATCACGGTGCATACGCGCGGTCACTGGCCGGAGGAGGCGGCGGTCGATCGCGTGACGCTGGCGTATCTCGACCGGCACCGGCGGCGCATCCGGCTGGTCGCCGATTCCGGCATGCCGTTCCTGCTCGACCTGCCGCGGCCGCAGCACCTCGTCGACGGCGACGGGCTGGAGCTTGACAACGGCAGCTATATCCGCGTCTGCGCCGCGCCCGAGCCGGTGATCGAGATCGCCGCCGAGGCGCCGCATGACCTGCTGCGCATCGCTTGGCATCTCGGCAACCGCCACCTGCCGGTGCAGGTGGCGGAAGGCCGCCTGCGCATCCGCGCCGACCCTGTGATTGCCGAGATGGTGCACGGCCTCGGCGGCGAGGTCACCCATCGCGAGGCGCCGTTCGACCCGGAGATCGGCGCCTATGCCGGCGCCGTGCATGCGCACGACGATGACCGCTGACGTCACATCCGCCGGCGAGGAAGTCGGCAATCCCGCGCTCTACCGGCTGCTTGCGTGGCTGTCGCCGGCGTTCCCGACCGGCGCGTTCAGCTATTCGCACGGGCTCGAAGCCGCCGCTGCGGCCGGCATCGTGCACGACCGCGGCAGCCTCCAGGCCTGGATCGCCGCGCTCGTCGTCCACGGCAGCGCTCGGATCGACGCCGACATGATGCGCGACGCCTGGCGCGGCGCCCGCGCTGAGGATAAGACCGCATTGGCGGTAGCCTATCGCCGCAGCGCCGCCTACCGCGCCACTGCGGAGCTGGCTCTCGAAAGCGCGCAGCAGGGCGGCGCGTTCCTTGCCGCTTATGAGGCTGCCTGGGCAGCCCCTCACCCCGGCCCTCTCCCCGCAAGCGGGGAGGGGGAGAGTAGCAGCGGTGCCGGACAAACTTCCCCTCGCCCCGCTTGCGGGGGGAGGGAGGAGCCTGCGCCCCAGGCGCGGGAGGGTGAGGGGGAGACCGGGCGGCAAGTTTGGTCCCACTCGGCCATGTTTGGGGCAGCAGCGGCGCAGGCCGGGATCGCTCTTGCCGACGCCCTCGTCGGCTATCTGCAGGCCTTCGCCGCCAACATCATCTCGGCCGGGCTGCGGCTCGGCATCGTCGGGCAGACCGATGGGCAGCGCATCCTGGCCGCGCTGGAGCCGGTCATCGCAGCGGCCGCCGCGGCCTCGCAGCGCCGCAGCGCCGAGGATTTCGGCAGCGCCGGCTTTGCCGCGGACCTGCTGTCGATGCAGCACGAGACGCAGTATTCGCGGCTGTTCCGCTCATGAGCGCGAAAGAGCCGCTGCGCATCGGCATCGGCGGCCCGGTCGGCTCGGGCAAGACGGCGCTGATGGACCGGCTGTGCAAGGCGATGCGCGGCCGCTACGAGCTGGTGGCGATCACCAACGACATCTACACCGGCGAGGACGCGGAGTTTCTCGTCAAGAGCGGCGCCTTGCCGGCCGAGCGGATCCGCGGCGTAGAGACCGGCGGCTGCCCGCACACCGCGATCCGCGAGGACGCCTCGATCAACCTTGCCGCCGTCGCCGAGATGACGCGCCGATTCCCGGCGGTGGACCTGGTGCTGATCGAATCGGGCGGCGACAATCTTGCTGCGACCTTCTCCCCAGAGCTCGCCGACCTGACGATCTACGTCATCGACGTCGCCGCCGGCGACAAGATCCCGCGCAAGGGCGGACCCGGCATCACCCGCTCGGACCTGCTCGTCATCAACAAGATCGACCTGGCGCCGCTGGTCGGCGCCGATCTTGCGGTGATGCAGCGCGACGCGGCGCGCATGCGCGGCCCGCGCCCGTTCGTCTTCACCAACCTGAAGAGCGGCGAGGGGCTGCCCGCCATCCTCGACTTTATCGTCGCGCAAGGCGGACTGTGAGCGATGCTCGCGCTCCACACCAGCACCGGTGACACGGCCGAATTGGGTGGCGAGTTGCATCGCGCGGCGTTGCCCGGCGATGCGGCGTGGCTCGACCTGCACGATCCGAGCGACAGCGAAACCGCCTTTGTCGAGCGCACCACCCATCTGCGGCTGCCGACCCGCGGCGAGCTGAGCGAGATCGAGAGTTCGAGCCGGCTGCGCAGCGAGGACGGCGCGCTCTATCTCAGCGCGCCGCTGATTTTCCGCGCCACGGCCGCCGATCCGCGCTCCACCCCGGTCGGCTTCGTCTTGACGCCGCAGCGGCTCATCACGCTGCGCTTCGAGCCGCTGACCGCCTTCGAGGCCTTTGCCAAGACGGCCCGCGGCGACGCGGCGGAGATGTTTATCGGGCTCGTCGAAGCGATCGTCGACCGGCTCGCCGACGTGCTCGAAGCGCTCGCGGCCGAGCTCGACGTACTGTCCCATCGGCTGTTCCGCTCCGGGCCGATCGGCGGCCCGCGGCACCGCCCGGCGCGCGAGGCGGCCGATCTGCGCGCGATCCTGCGCCGCGTCGGCGCCGGCGGCGACCTCGTCTCGAAGATCCGCGACAGCCTCTTGGGCCTGGCACGCATCGTTCCCTATGTCGCCGGCCAGGGCGCCGGCTGGCTGGCGGACGGCGAGAAGCTGCGGCTCGAGACGCTGCGCCACGACATCGCCTCGCTGAGCGACTACGACACCCACCTCGTCAACAAGGTGCAGCTGCTGCTCGACGCGACGCTCGGGCTCATCAACGTCGAGCAGAACGACATCATCAAAGTGCTGACGATCGTCTCGGTCGTCGGCGTGCCGCCGACGCTTGTCGCCAGCATGTACGGCATGAACTTCAAGCACATGCCGGAACTCGACTGGGCCTGGGGCTATCCCTATGGGCTGGCGCTGATTGCGCTGAGCGCGGTGGCGCCGCTCCTATGGTTCAGATGGCGCGGCTGGTTCTGAGAACTGTGCCCCTGGGGCAACGGGATTGCTTCGCTGCGCTCGCAATGAGGCCAAACGAAGAAAGAAGGGCTGTCATTGCGAGGAGCAAAGCGACGAAGCAATCCCGATCGGGAGCCGCCTCAGGCGCGGCCCCATAGGATGCGGGTGGCGCGGCGGGCGCCTTCGGCCATCGCCTCGAACTTGGCCCAGCAGATCGATTTGTGGCCAACCCGCGTGCCGAGCCCGCAATCGGTGCCGGCCAGCACGTTGTCGCGGCCGACCAGACGGGCGTAGCGCACCAGCCGCTCGGCGACGAGGTCGGGGTGCTCGATGAAGTCGGTGCAGTGGCCGACGACGCCGGGGATAAGCGTCGTCCCCTCGGGAAGTGTCACGTCCTCGAAGACCCGCCACTCGTGCTCGTGGCACGGGTTCGAGGCCTCGATCGAATAGCTGCCGGCGTTGACCCGGAAGATCAGGTCGATGATGTCCTTGAGCGGGATGTCGTCGTGGTGCGGCCCGTGAAAGCTCCCCCAGCAGACATGCAGCCGCACTTTTTCGCGCGGAATTCCACGGAGCGCGTGATTGAGCGCGTCGACCCGCATGCTCGCGTAGCTGCGGTACTCGGCGAGGCTGATCCCGGGCAGGCAGGCCCAGCCGTCGGGCAGATCGGGGTCGTCGATCTGCAACAGGAAACCGGCATCGACGATCGCGCGGTATTCCTCGCCCATCGCCTCGGCGATCGCGAACAGGAACTCCTCGTCGCTCTTGTAGTATTCGTTGCCGATCCAGTGCTCGATCGTGCCCGGCGTGTTGGCCGGCAGGAAGGCGCCGGTGACGGACACGCCGTCGAGCGCTGCGCGGAAATTGTCGAGGTCGCGCTGCAAATCGGCCTGCCCGACATAACGCAGCGGCGCGACGCAGACCGGCATCGTCTGCGGCCCCAGCGCCCGCGCCCGCGGCACCGCCTCGAAATAACCAGGGAACTTGCGCTCGTCGCGCGCCGTCATCGCGAGGCGCCGGCGGCCGCTGTTGGGCCGCGCCTCGTAGCCGGCGACGCGCTCGCGCACATAGTCGGTGAAGTTGAACTTCGACAACTCGCCGTCATTGACGATGTCGATGCCGCAGGCGGCCTGCCGGCGCACCACCTCCGCCACCGCCGACGGCAGCCGCGCCGCGATCGTCGCCGGGTCATGGGGCTGCCCGGCCGTTTTCGCCGCCACCATCGCGCGCAGATCGGCCGGCCTCGGCAACGACCCGGCATGCGTCACCAGGATGCGGTCCGTGCTGTACAACATCGCGGTTCTCCTGCTCAGTCCGCCGCCTCGGATGCCGTCTTCAACACGCCCTCGCCGCTGCCGGCGGCTCTGGGGAAATAGAGATGCACCGCCGTCCCGATCCCTTCGGCGCTCTCGACGCGGGCGAAGCCCCCGATCTTGCGCATCGCCTCGGCCGCTGCGGCGGCGGCGGGACGCGGGCTCCTCAGCGCATCGAAGATGCGGTCGAGCGCCGCCTCGTCGAGGCCCTTGCCGCTGTCGCGCACGGTGATCCGGACATAGTCGCCGAGCTGGGCACCCGGCGTCTCGGCAACCCGGGCGTTGTCGAAGGCGTAGTTGCGCGTCCCGACGACGAGCTCGCCAGCGCCGGCGATGTCGGCGCTCGCCGCGGTCACGAGGTCGAGCACCAGGGTCCGCACTGCCGGCGGCTCGGCTCGGCAGCGCCATAATTCCGGCAGCAATGACAGCC
Organism: Thiohalocapsa sp.; assembly: GCA_050257895.1. Classification (GTDB taxonomy): domain Bacteria; phylum Pseudomonadota; class Alphaproteobacteria; order ATCC43930; family CGMCC-115725; genus DATARH01. Next base: position 6,932 of record JBLMXS010000127.1, on the reverse strand, counting down.
GCACCGCGATGCGCCGCGGCACCCGCTGCCGGATCGTGTGTTCGAGGCGCGCGACAAGCGCGTTGAGGTCGGCCGCCGGCGGCGGCGCCGGGGGTTGCGGCGGCACCGGCTGTGGGGTCGGAGCCGGAGGCGGCGGGACCGGAGGCGCCGCGGGCCGGGCCGACGCCGATGCTGGCGCCGGGATGGGCGGCGGCGGTGCGGCGACCGCCATCGCCGCGGGCTGCCTGCCCGCTCCGAAAAGGGGCGGGCTGCGCCGCCGCCAGCGCCAGGCAAGCCAGGCGATCACCGCGAGGCCGGCCAGGAGCGCGCCGCCGAGGATCGCAAAGGCGCGCAGGTCGTTGCGATTGCGCGCGGCGGCATCGGGATCATAGATGAAATCGGCGATATCCGCGCTGCGCAGCAGGGCGCCGCTGGCGATCAGGCTGTCCTCGATGTGCTGCCAGCGGTCGGGGTTGGAATGGCCGAGCTGCACCTGCGGATAGCGTGCCAGCGTATGCGCCACTGCGGCCTGGTAGCGGGCAAAGCCGGCAGCGTCGGCGATGCCGGCCGGATGCGGCAGCGTCAACAGACGCGACGCAATCTCGTCTGGGTGCTGCAACGCGTAGTCCCAGCCCTTGAGCGAGGCGGCATAGAAATGCTGCACCATCTGCGGCGCCGTCTTGGCGAGGCGCTGCAGCGTGAACAGCGTGTCGCCGTAGAACTCGACGCGGTAATCGGCTGGATTGAACGATTTGAGCGCCAGCCCCTTTTGATGCGCCAGCCACGGCAAATCCCAAGCCGAGCCGACCACCGCGTCGACGCTGCGGTCGGCGAGCGCCGCGAAAGCCTGCGCCGGTTCGAGCGGCACCGCCTTCAGCTTCGCGGGATCAACCCCCTCGGCGACGAGCGCGGTGGCAAGCTCGATGTCGAGGATGTCGCTGGCCGGCAGCCGGCCCACCTTGGCGTTGGCGAGCGCCGCCGGCGACGCGAAATCGCCGTCGCTGCGGTAATAGACCATGGCGCCGCTCTGCTGGAAGATCGGCGCCAGCAGCAGCAGCGGCTGACCCTGAGCGGCGCGGATGACGAGCTGTGCGGTGCCGGTGCCGAATTGCACCCGCCCTTCCGTCACCAGGCGGACCGGATCGACCGCCGGCTGCGCTTGATTGCCTTTGGCGTCGCCCCGGGAATCGGCGCGCGGGTCGGGCCCGGGCCGGATTTCGACCTCGAGCCCGGCGTCGCGATAAAAACCCTGCCACAGCGCGGCGTAATAGCCGGCAAACTCGAATTGCGGCGGCCCGTGCAATTGCAGCACGATTTTTTCCGCGGCGCCGGCGGCGTTGACGAAGGCGGCGGCGTTGGCGGCGATCATCGCCGCAAAGACAGTGGCGGCAGCCCGCAATCTCGACATCGGCCCCCCGTTCGCGCTCGAGACGCATACTTGCGGCGGCACCGTCATCGAGCGGGCCCCAACCCCGCCGGCGTCGCCGTCCGGCCTGCATGTCAGCGCGAAACCGGCGCGAAATCAATCGCCGGAAGGGCTAATTGAGCGTCTTCGGACGGGTTATCTCATGCGGCGCGGCTGGCAACCGCTATTTTGCTGAGCCGCAGGCGCAAGAACGCCGTGACCGCCGTCTCTTCCGGCTGCATCCCCTGGGGGTTTTCGTCGCCATCGGCGGATGCCCCGTCGGCCAGCGCCACGAGCAGCGTTCCCTCCATGTAGCCGTCGAGAATCGCCGGGTGGATGTAGCTGCGGCGGCAGATCGCCGGCGTGTTCCCGAGATGCGCTGCGACCTGCTTGACGGCGTCGACAATCGCCTTCTTGCGCTTCGCTTCGCTGTCGACCGGCTCGCACTCGCGCAGCGCGTGGGCCGCCAGATGCGTCGCGGCCCAGGTGCGGAAATCCTTGGCGGTGATGTCCTCCCCGGTGATCTCGCGCAGGTAGTGGTTAACATCGGACGATCCGTCGGTGTGGCGATTGCCTTCTTCGTCGAGATACTGGAACAAATCGTAGCCCGGCATGTCGCGGCACTGCTTGACGATGCGCGCCAGCCGGCGGTCGTTGATGTCGCTCTCGTGGTGCTTGCCGCTCTTGCCGCGAAAGCTGATGTGAATGCGGCTGCCGTCGATCGCGACATGCCGGTCGCGCAACGTCGTCAGCCCATAGCTCTTGTTTTCCTTGGCGTACTCGTCGTTGCCGATGCGGAACAGGGTCAGCTCCATCAACCGCACGATCGCCGCCAGCACGCGTTCGCGGGGCAGCCCCGGGCGCCGCAGATCCGCCTCGACGCGGGAGCGAATGAGCGGCAGCGCACGGGCGAACACCAGGAGCTTGTGATACTTCGCCTCGTCACGCACTTCCCGCCAGCGCGGATGATAGCGGTATTGCTTGCGGCCGCGGGCGTCGCGGCCGGTGGCCTGCAAGTGGCCGTTCGGGTCGGGGCAGATCCACACCTCGGTCCAGGCCGGCGGGATGACCAGCGAGCGGATGCGCCGTAAGGTCTCGACATCGCTCACCAGCGCGCCGTCCGGCAGGCGGTAGTCGAAGCCGTTATTGGCCTTGTGGCGGGTGATGCCGGGCGCCGTGTCGCTGACGTGGCAAAGCTGAGCGCGCGCGGCGGCGAGGTGCGGATCGAGCCCCGCCTGCGGCGGCGGCAGGGACTTCTCGGGATGTCTCGTCGTCTGCATGGCTTGCTGCTGGCCCATCGATCCGCTCTGTCGCTCTGGTACCGGATCAACGAGGGGAAGGCGCAAGCGTCTCCGCCCGAGCTCTTCCCTAAGTATTTGCTGCGCCAGCGGAACCAAAGCGGCGCGGGGGGTGTCAGGCCATTTGACAGGCGAGCAGCCGCTCCGGCGCTGCCCGTGTTGATAGGATCAGGTTGAGGAGCAGCACCGATGCCCAGGCACCAGAGCCCGGCACAGCGCGAGACCGTCGAGCGGGTCATGCATGAATACAAGCATGGCGAGCTGAAGAGCGGCCCCGGCGGCAAAGCCGGCAAGGTCAAGAACCCGAAGCAGGCGATCGCCATCGCCCTGCACGAGGCGGGTGCCTCGAAATACGAGAGCCCGCAAGAGAACAAGCGCAACCTACGCCGCACGAAGGCAAAGGAACGGCGCGGCGAAACCTTCAAGGACGAGGCGGAGGGCCGCCATCGCCGCGGCAAGTCGACGTCGCGTTCGCACGCCAGCCGGCGCTCCCATGACGGCCGCGCCGACGGGCCGACGAAAGCCGAGCTTTATGCCGAGGCGCGGCGGCGCGATATCCAGGGCCGCTCGAAAATGGACAAGGCCGAGCTCGAACGCGCGCTCGCGCACGCCTGATACACACTCTGGACCGCCGGCCTCTGGCCGGCATGCCAGCGGGACGGCGGCCGTCCGAATTGGCGTCGGCGGAATTGCCTCGCGCCCTCCTCGCTAGCCGGGCAAACTGCGATCGCAGCAGTGGTGGCGGCGATCGAGGAGGACGGCATGCAATTCGGCTTCAACCTGCCCAACAGCGGCGCGTTGGCAAGGCCGGACATCATGGGCCGCATCGCCCGCGAGGGCGAGGCCCTGGGTTACGACTACTTGACCGTCACCGACCATGTCGCGCTGCCCGACATGGCCGAGCCCGGCTACCCCTATTCCGAGAGCGGCGCCTTCTATTCGAGCGATAGCGCGCATCGCCATGAGATGCTGACCCTGGCGGCGTGGCTCGGGGCGTTGACGACGCGGCTGCGCCTGGTTCTGGCGGTGCTCGTCGTGCCGCATCGCCCGGCCGTGCTCGCCGCCAAGCAGCTGGCAACGATCGACGTGCTGTCGGACGGCCGGCTGACCGTCGGGATCGGCGCCGGCTGGCTGAAGGCCGAGTTCGACGCCGTCGTCACCACCCCGTTTGCCGAGCGCGGCGCCGTCACCGACGAATACGTCGCCGCGTTCAAGCGCTTATGGACCGAGAAGAAGCCAACGATCGACGGACGCTACGTCCATTTCGAGGGGCTGCTCATGGAGCCGAAGCCGGCGCAGCAACCGCACCCGCCGATCTGGGTCGGCGGCGAGAGCGGCCCATCGGTACGGCGCGCGGCGCGGCGCGGCGACGCCTGGTATCCGATCGGCACCAATAACGCCCACCCGCTCGACTCGCTGCCGCGCTACCAGGCCGGGATCGAACGGCTGCGGCGGGCGACCGAGGCGGCTGGCCGGGGGCGCGAGGCGGTGGCGCTGACCTACCGGGTCAAGCAATACGGCGCGGCGATCCCGGACCGCGCCACGGACGGCGAGCGGCGGCTGTTTTCAGGCAGCGATGCCGACATCGTCCACGACATCCACGCGCTCGCCGACCTCGGCGTCACGGCGATCGATTTCGACTTCGAGCGCCCCGATGAAGGCGCCGTCATCGCGGAGATGCGCGCATTCAAGGAACGGGTGCTGGCGAAGGCGTAGCGGGCGTCCCATCGCCGCGACGACAATGCGCACGTCATGGCCGGCCTTGACCCGGCCATCTCGACGGACCGGCGAGTCGCTCACCTGATCGCACAGATGCCCGGATCAAGTCCCGGCATGACCAGCCACCGCTTGTGTGGCTCGGCGTCAACCCGGATAGGCGCGGCGGCCGTGGTCGCGCAGCCACAGGCGGACGAGGTGGCGGCGGCGCTCAGGTTCCAGGTAGTCCTCGAAGTTGCTGCGGGCGTGGCCGAGGACCCGGTTGTCGACGAATTGCAGCTGGCCGGGTTCGAGGTCGAAATCGGCCGACAGCTCCTCGTCGTCGAACAATTCGAGGAGCGCCTGCAGCGCGGCCGCACCCTCTTCGTCTAGCGCCTCGCCCTTGAGCGCGTAGCCGCCGCGGATCTGGTGCGCGCTGAAGCGGGCCTGCAGCTCGCCCGATGCGTCGGCAAGCGTCAGCACCGGCGCCGCGAAGGTTTCCGGCTCGCCCGGGAAGAACTCGCGCTGGCGGTCGAACCAGAATGCCCGGTAGAGACGCGGCAGGACCTCCGGCCGGCGCTCCTGCAATGCGTTGAAGAGGCTATGGAAGCTGGCGACGCGGCTGTGGCCGCCGGCTCTGGCCGTCCGCAGGCAGAGGAGCGCGACAATTTCCGGCGGCGTGCGGTTGTAGGAATTGTCGGTGTGGAATTTCAGTTCGATATTGGTCTGGTCGGGCCGCACGCCGGAGCCGGGCAGCGCCTGACGGCCGGTGTCGAGGACGTCGTAGACGAGCCGTCCGTCGAGGCTCTGCGCCACCGGCCGCGCCACCATCGAGGCCAGGAGCCAATACACGGCGACTGCCGTCTCGGGCCCGATTGCCTCGAGCGGCAGGCGGTCGACGATGGCAAACCGCACGCCCTTCCCGAGCACGTCGCGCACCCGGTGCATCGCGTCCCGGCAGTGCGGCAGATCGTATTCGTCGGGACGGCGCACGATCGGCGGCAGCCGGTAATCGCGGAAGTCGTCGGCCAGGCGGCGGATTTCGTCAAGCGCCGCCGGCGGCAGCGCGACGCGGTAATCCTCGGGGCGGAGATCCGCGCATCGCCACGCGCTCGGCCCTGAAATCGCGGCACGGCTGGCATTCGTCACGGCGCTGGTCCCTGTCGGTGGTGGCGGTGATATGACTATGCGGCGGCAGTTGTCGCAAGAGCATGCGCGGTTTTGCCGGCGGGGAGGGATCGGGGATGGAGGCGCTGCAAAGGCTCAACGAGCTGAAACTGCCGTTCGCCGAGTTGCTGGGGATCGTCTTCGTCAGTGCGGCGCCGGACCGCGTTGCCGCCGAGATGGCAGCGCGGCCCGAGTTGTGCACGATCCCGGCGGTCCTGCACGGCGGCGCAATCATGGCGTTCGCCGATACGCTTGGCGCCGCCGGCAGCATCCTCAATCTTCCGGAGGGCGCCGGCACGACGACGATCGAGAGCAAGACAAACTTCATCGCCGCCGCGCCGTCGGGCAGCCGTCTCACCGGCGAGGCGACGCCGCTGCATCGCGGGCGCCGCACGCAGGTCTGGCAGACCCGCATCGCCACCGCCGAAGGCCGCCTCGTCGCGGTCGTAACGCAGACGCAGCTGGTCCTGTGAATTTTGTCTCACGACGGCAGCAGGCCGAAACCGCCGCTCTGCTGCATGATCTGCTCTGAGCCGTCCCAGATCATCCGCAGGGCGACAAACGCGACGATGCCGAGGCCGACCCACGAGATCCAGAACACCCGCTCCAGGAGCCGCGCGATATAGGTCGAGGCCACCCCCATCAGCGCCACCGACAAGATTAGCCCGATCACCAGGATCCATGGCTCGGACTGCGTCCGAGCGACGCCGGCCACCGCGATGACGTTGTCGAACGACATCGACAGGTCGGCCAGCACGATCTGGCACATCGCCTGCAGCGCGCTCTTCGGGCGGCGGCGGGCTGACGTCATGCCGCCGCAGCCGGCGACGGGGGCCGCCTCGCGCAGCTCGCGGTACATCTTCCACGCCACCCACAGCAGCAGCAGCCCGCCGGCCAGCGTCAGGCCGATCACCGCCAGCAGATGCATCGTTAGCGCCGCGAACAGGATGCGCAGCACGGTCGCAGCGGCGATGCCGGCGGCGATCACCCGACGCCGCTGCGCCGCCGGCAGACCGGCCGCCGCCATGCCGACCACGATCGCATTGTCGCCGGCCAGCACGACATCGATGATGACCACCGATACCAGCGCGCTCGCCTGGTTGAGCATGTAGAGCACGCCCGCGAGATGGGCACGCGGCGGGCGGTCTGCGAGGGCGGCGGATGATATTGGCGACGCCGCGGCAACCGCGACGCAGCGCGACGCGGCTCGGCGCGTTCTATGCGGCGAGTTTTCTCGTCGTCGGCATCCAGCTGCCGTTCTGGCCGCTGTGGCTGGCCGGCCGCGGCCTCGACGCGCGCCAGATCGGGCTCGTCTTCGCCGCCGCGATCTGGGTCAAGGTCCTTGTGACGCCGGCGATCGGCGCCGCGTCCGACCGCTTCGGCCGGCG
>JBLMXS010000126.1:0-4931 GCA_050257895.1 Thiohalocapsa sp. | reverse complement strand
ACCTCAACTCGCGCCATCGCACCGTCTCTTGCATTGGTGCAAACACTGTCATTTGCACCGCTGCTTCCAGACAATCCCCAACCGCCGCCTCAATGCAAGGCGGCCCCCCGCGGAGGGTTACGGCTGACCCCGACCCCGACCCCGACGTCGACCCGCAGAACGCGTGACCCTCCGTCCATTCGCTCGCCGCCGGCGGCATCCGCAGAAGACCGCCGCTGTTGCCCTGCGCGGTCATTCAGAGGTACGCGCCGTTAGGCTCCGGGCTGGCCGAACATCACCCGGGAAGGCGGGCTGGCGAGCTGCTTCTCTACCGGGGCCGCCATAGTGACCCGGATCTAACGTCCCGATCCCGAAGTTCGTTGGACAGCCCCGCTCCTTCGCCATACCGGCGAAAGCCGGTATCCATGAAGCGGCCGAACGACGGCTCCCGGCTCGCGCAGAGATGGCACATTCTTGATCCAATGAGGTTCCGATTCGGGACACTAGCCATCAATGACTTCACCGGCCGAGGCCGCTCAATCATCAAATATCGTGGACGTCGACGATGCCGGGCAGGGATTTGACGGCGGCGCGGATCCGCGGGTCGACGCGGAACCCGCCCGGCAGCGCCAGCTCGATCTCGCGGCCCGGCAGGTCGAGCACCAGGGTGACGCGGCCCCGGCCGCCGGCCTCGCGGGCGATCAGGCTCTTGAGCCGCGGCAAGGCTTCGGCGGCGCCGACAAAGACGCGCAACCCGGCCGCCGCCTGCGCGACCACCGCGTCGAGCGGCTCGATCCTCTGCGCCGTCAGCCGCAAACTCTCCTCCTCGCGCCGCACGTCAACCGTCACGATCAGCGGCTGGCCGCCCTCCAATAGCCCGCGCGTCTGGCTCAGCACCTCGGAGAACACGGTGATCTCGAAGACGCCGGTGGCGTCCGACAGCTGCGCAAAGGCGAAGCGGCTGCCGCGGGCGGAGGTGCGCTCCTTCTTGCCGATGACGATGCCGCCCAGCCGGAAGCGCGTGCTGCCGCCGCCGGCCAGTGCCGCCGGCAAGTCGATCCAGCGCACGATGCCGGCCCGCTCGAGGCTCTTGCCGTACTGGTCGAGCGGGTGGCTCGACAGGTAGAAGCCGATCGCATCGAATTCGTGCTGCAGCCGCTCGACCGGCGGCCAATCCGGCACCACCGGCAATGACGGCCGGGCCGCAAAGCGGCCGTCGCTGACCCCGGAGGCGCCGGCAAAGAGACTCTCCTGCCGGCTCTCGCGCTCCTCGGCGGCGCGGCTTGCCTGGCGCAGCAGGAGTTCGACGGCGGCGAAGCTCTGCGCCCGGTTCGGGTTGAGGCTCTCGAAGGCGCCGGCCTTGACCAGGTTTTCGAACTGGCGGCGGTTGAAGCTCTTCGGGTCGAGGCGCAAGGCGAAGTCGAACAAATCCTTAAACGGCCCGCCGCGGCTCCGCTCGGCGACGAGTTCGCGCATCGCCTGTGCGCCGACCCCCTTGACGGCGGCCAGCGCATAGCGGATCGCCGGTTTGCCCGTCTTGGGGTCCGGCTCGACCGCGAACGCCACCTCGGAGCGGTTGATGTCGGGCGGCAACAGCGCGATGCGGAGCCGGCCCAATTCCTGGCGGAAATGGTTGAGCTTATCGGTGTTGCCCATGTCGAGCGTCATCGACGCGGCCATGAACTCGACCGGATGGTTGGCCTTCAGATAGGCGGTCTGGTAGGCAACGAGCGCGTAGGCGGCGGCGTGCGACTTGTTGAAGCCGTAGCCGGCGAACTTCGCCATCTGGTCGAAGATCAATTCGGCGCGGGCGCGCTCGACCCCGCGCTCGACCGCACCCGAGACGAATTGCGCGCGCTGCGCGTCCATCTCGCTCTGGATCTTCTTGCCCATCGCGCGGCGCAAGAGGTCGGCGCCGCCCAGCGTATAGCCGGCCAGCACCTGCGCGATCTGCATCACCTGCTCTTGGTAGATCATGATGCCGTGGGTTTCCTTGAGGATCCCCTCGAGCTTTGGATGCAGGGTGTCGGGCTCCTCCTCGCCATGCTTGACCGCGATGTAGCGCGGGATGTTCTCCATTGGGCCCGGCCGGTAGAGCGCATTCATCGCGACGATGTCTTCGAAACGGTTCGGCTGCAATTTGCGCAGGTAGTCGCGCATGCCGGAACTTTCCAACTGGAACACGCCCGTGGTGTCGCCGCGCGCCAGCATCTCGTAGGTCGCCGGGTCGTCGAGCGGCAGGTTGGCGAGATCGAGCCCGACGCCGCGCTTCTCCAACAGCTCGACGCAGCGCGCCAACACTGTCAGCGTCTTGAGGCCGAGGAAGTCGAATTTGACGAGGCCAGCCAACTCGACCCACTTCATGTTGAACTGCGTCACCGGCATGTCGGAGCGCGGGTCGCGATAGAGCGGCACCAGCTCGGCCAGCGGCCGGTCGCCGATGACGACGCCGGCGGCGTGCGTCGAGGCGTGCCGGTAGAGCCCTTCGAGCTTGAGGGCGATCTCCATCAGCCGCCCGACGCTCTCGTCGCTGTCGCGCTGCTGCTGCAATTGCGGCTCGCCGGCGATCGCCTTGGCCAGCGTCACCGGATGCGCCGGGTTGTTCGGCACCAGCTTGCACAGCCGGTCGACCTGGCCGTACGGCATGCCGAGCACCCGGCCGACATCGCGCAAAACCGCGCGCGCCTGCAACTTGCCGAAGGTGATGATCTGCGCCACCCTGTCGCGGCCGTATTTCTGCTGCACGTAGCGGATCACCTCGTCGCGCCGGTCCTGGCAGAAATCGATGTCGAAATCCGGCATCGAGACGCGCTCGGGGTTGAGGAAGCGCTCGAACAGCAGGCCGAAGCGCAGCGGGTCGAGATCGGTGATCGTCAATGCCCAGGCGACGACCGAGCCGGCGCCCGAGCCGCGCCCCGGCCCGACCGGGATGGCCTCGCGCTTCGCCCACTGGATGAAGTCGGCGACGATCAGGAAATAGCCGGCAAAGCCGGTCTTGGCGATCATGTCGAGCTCGAAGCGCAGCCGCTCGCGGTAGGGCTCCACTCCGGCATCGCCGAGGCCGAGCGGCGGGCGCGCCAGCCGCGCATCGAGCCCGGTCTGCGCCGCCTCGCGCAAGGCGCTTTCCTCATCAGCCCCGTCGGGCAGCGGGAAGGCCGGCAGGATCGGTTTTCTCGCCTGCGGGATGAAGGCGCAGCGCCGCGCGATGACCAGCGTGTTGTCGCAGGCTTCCGGCAGGTCGGCGAAGAGCGTTCGCATGTCCGCTGCCGGCCGAAAGAGATGATGCGGCGTCAGGCGCTTGCGGTCGTCGTCGGCGATCGCTTTGCCCTGCGCGATGCACAATAGTGCGTCATGCGCCTCGTAGAACTCGGCATCCGGAAAATAGGCGTTGTTGGTGGCGACGAGCGGCACATCGTGGGCGTAAGCGAGATCGACAAGGCCGACTTCGCTCCGCGCCTCCTCCGGCAGGCCGTGGCGCTGCAGCTCGATGTAGAGACGGCCGGGGAAGATGTCTTTCAGCTGCGCCAAGAGGCTCTCCGCCGCCTCGCTCTGGCCCTCGGCGACGAGCCGGCCGAGCGGCCCACCGGCGCCGCCCGACAGGCAGATGAGGCCGGCATTGCCGTCGGACAGGTCGGCCAATGACAGCGCCGGCTCGGCGCCGGCTTCGCCGTCGAGATAGGCGCGGCTGGTCAGCCGCATCAGGTTCTGGTAACCGGCCTCGTTCTGCGCCAGGAGGACGATCCGCTCCGGCTCGGCGTGATTGCCGTTGCCGTTGCGCTGGCCGTTGCGCGGCGCGGCGGCCGCGAGCGCGATCTCGACGCCGATGATCGGCTGGATGCCGCTTTCGGCGCAGGCGGTGGCGAATTCGAGCGCCCCGAACAGATTGCCGCTGTCGGTGATCGCGACGGCCGGCATCGCCTCGGCGCGGCACAGCTGCACCAGCTCCTTGACCTTGACCGCGCCCGAAGACAGCGAATAGGCAGTGTGGGTGCGCAGGTGGACGAAATCGGCGAGCGGCATGCGGGACAGGATGCCACGATGCCGGCCGGAAGGCAGCGGATTAACCCTCTCCCGCATTGCGGGAGAGGGGGGACCAACCGCGCGGCGCTTGGTGGGTGAGGGTTTCGTGCGGCACCACCCTCACCCGCCTCGCTGCGCTCGGCACCCTCTCCCGCATTGCGGAGACGGGCTTACGGCGAATCCGCCTCAAACACCCGGCTGGCGGTCGAGGAAAACCGGTCACGGTCATCCGCCTGCCGTCGGCGACGACCGCGAAATCGGGGCCGTCGACAGACACCGGCCTCGCCTCGGGCGCCAATTCCCACGGAAAAGCGCACGCGGTCACGATTGCCTGTCGACCTCGCCCCTGCGGCGAAAGCGCTAGCCGGGAAAGCGCTGCTGCACGGCGACGATCATGCCGTCGATGGGCCGCCCTGCCGTCGCCCGCTATCAGCGGGTCTGTTTCTCGAGCCTCGCAAGGCTCTCGTCGCGCGGTTCCGCGGCTGTCGCCTGCAGCGCCTGCGCGAGTGGCGTCCCGTAGCGCAGCGTTTGCGAGAGGGCCGTGACGACCGAGCAGACCCTCCGCAGCTCGACCCGTTCGGCGAACCGGATGAGGGCCTGATCGCGGCTGGGCAGGATCTTGGTTTTGCCATCGCATTCGTGGCGTGCGTCGGGCGGCACCGTACGCCGGTAGTACCAGATATCGTCGATCTGCTCTAAGTGGTCCCCTGAACTGACCGGTCGCATTCCGCCCTGGAGGCTATTTGCCCCACCAAGGACCAGCTTTGTCAATAATTACGGCGGTTGCTAAGGAAACGCCGAACAATGCCGTTGCAGCCGACGGTATGGCGCTGCGGCATAATTTGTGACGGTGGCGCGGCGGAGAACGGTCTGCGGCGAGAGAAATTTGGGTTTGTGCTAGGCTTTTCTGGATCGTTTTTAGGTTCAAGACA
>JBLMXS010000125.1:0-6972 GCA_050257895.1 Thiohalocapsa sp. | reverse complement strand
TGCCGGCGATCGGCCGGTCGATCGGCCAGAGCCCGCTCCGGCTCAACGTCGCGATCACCTGCTATCTCTTGAGCCTGGCCGTGTTCATCCCGATCAGCGGCTGGACCGCCGACCGGTTCGGCGCGCGCCGGGTTTTCACCGCCGCCATTGTCGTGTTCACGCTCGGCTCGATCGGCTGCGGCTTTGCGCATTCCCTGGGCATGCTGGTCGTCGCGCGCATCGTCCAGGGCATGGGCGGGGCGATGATGGTGCCGGTCGGCCGCCTGATCCTGCTGCGCACGGTGCCGCGCTCGGAGCTGGTGCGGGCGATGTCGTATGTCAGCATCCCGGCGCTGGTCGGCCCGGTGCTGGGGCCGCCGCTCGGCGGCTTTATCGTCACCTACGGCTCGTGGCGCTGGATCTTTTTCATCAACATCCCGATCGGCCTGTTGGGCGTGCTGCTGGTGCGCCTCTTTATCGAGAACCTCGCCGAGACCACGGTGCGGCCGTTCGACCTGCCGGGCTTCGCGCTGACCGGGATCGGCCTCGCCAGCTTCGCCTTCGGGTTCGAGAATATCGGCCGCGGCGAGTTTCCGCTGCCGGTGGTGCTGGCGATGCTCGGTCTCGGCGCGGTGTGCATGGTGTTCTACGTGCGGCACGCAAACCGCGTCGACCACCCGATCATCGACCTCGCGCTGATGCGCATCCCGACCTATGCGATGGCGACGATCGGCGGCTTTCTGTTCCGCATTGGAATGGGAGCGCTGCCGTTCCTGATGCCGCTGATGCTGCAGGTCGGGTTCGGCCTCGACGCGCTGCACTCGGGCCTCATCACCTTCGCCAGCGCCGCCGGGGCGATGAGCAACAAGCTGATCATCACCGCGATCATCCGCACCTTCGGCTTCCGCACCGTGCTGCTCGGCAACACGCTGATCAGCGCCGCCTTTCTCTTCTCCTATTCGTTCTTCCGGCCGTCGACGCCGCATGTCGTGATCTTTTTCGCGCTGCTCGCCGGCGGCTTCTTCCGCTCGGTGCAGATGACCAGCATCAACACGCTGTCCTATGCCGACGTGCCCTCCGGCATGCTAAGCCGTGCTACCAGCCTGACGAGCATGGCGCAGCAATTGTCGCAGAGCATCGGCGTCGGCACCGGCGCGCTGATCCTCTATCTGATGCTGGCGATGCACGGCGGCGCGCAGCCGGCGGCCGGCGATTTCTCGGTGGCGCTGGCGATGGTGGCGGCGGTGTCGCTGCTGTCGGTGCCGTTCTTCCTGCGGATGTCGCCGGAAGCAGGCGCCGCGGTCAGCGGCCGCCGGATCGACGTGAAACCGGCCGCGAAACTGCCCCGCGAGCTGCCTGCGAACCTCCCCGGGAAGCTGCCCGGCGAGTAGCGCGATGCGGCTGTTGGCGTGGAACATTCGTCAGGGCGGCGGCAAGCGGCTGCCGGCGATCGCGCGAGCGCTGGCCGAGCACGATGCCGACGTCCTGGTGCTGTCCGAATATCGCGGCGGCGATTCGGCGGTGCGGCTGCGCGCGGCGCTGCACGGCATCGGCTACCCCCACGTCAGCGCGGCATTGCCGACGGGAGGCGGCAACGGCGTCCTGATCGCCGCCCGCACGGCATTCGACGAGACGGATACGATCAGCCCGGCCTTGCCCGAGCCGTGCCGCATCGTGCGGGCCTATTTCGGGGCGTTGTGCGTCTACGGCGTCTACATGCCGAACCTGCTGAAGAAAATCCCCTACTGGCAGGCGCTGATCGCCGCCTTGGCGGCCGAGTCGCTCGGCGCCGAGAGCGTCGCGCTCGGCGACTTCAACACCTGCCGCGCCTTTGTCGACGAGCCGGGTGCGATCGATCTGACGGCGCATTTCCTCGACGAGATCGAACGGGTCGGCTTCTGCGACCTGTGGCGCCGGCGCCACCCGGAGGGCCGCGAATTCTCCTGGTACAGCAACCGCGGCAACGGCTTCCGCATCGACCACGCGTTCCTGTCGCCGGCTCTGGCTGGCCGCGCGGGCGCGGTGCGCTACTCGCACGCCGAGCGCGAGGACGGCCTCTCGGACCGTTCGGTGCTGCTGCTCGACCTCGACGCATGAGCGTATGGCGCGGACTCCCCCTCACCCTGTCCCTCTCCCCCCAAGCGGGGCGAGGGAAATCTGGTGCACATCCTCGCCTCAACTCTCCCTCTCCCCGCTTGCGGGGAGAGGGCCGGGGTGAGGGGGAAGCGCCGCGGTGAGGCCATTCCGCAAGCGGCTAGTACTTATGATTTAGGCGGCGGCGGGCCGGCGCGCGCGAGGAGCTGCAGCAGCCCGTCATTGGCGGCGATCGCTACGCTGTAGGCGAGGTCGCCCCAGGGCCCGTCGAGCAGCCCATTGGGCACGTCGTTCTCCTGGCCGACCGTTCCGATCTCGGCGCCGTCGGCGCGGCGCAGATGCCACACGATCTTGACGTGCTGCTTGTTCGCCTTGACGGGCGTGATGCTGACCACGCCGTCGATCGTCAAATCGGCCTTCTGCCCCTTGTCGACGATCGCCACATCCTGGCGGCCGAGGATCGTCGCGATGGCCGCTGCCAGCGATTTGTCGCCGTCGCCCGGTGCACCCTTCAACGGGTGAACCGCGATGCGCAGCCGGTCCGCAGTCTTGTGGGGCTCCTTGGCAGCCGCCCGGTCGTCCCCCTTGGCGGCCATCTTGTCGCCCACTGTCTTGTCGCCCACTGTCTTGTCGCCCGCTGTCTTGTCGCCCGCTGTCTTGTCGCCAGATGGGGCGGCGGCCATCGGCGCCTCTTCCTCGATGAGCGGCGCCAGCGCCTGCACGCTCGCCGCCGCCAACAGCTCGATCGCGTGCGGGTCGCCCTTTTGCCAGGCGCGCACCGGCGCGTCGATCCCGACGTTGCGCTCGCCGATCGTCTTGCCGGCCGCGTTGTAGAGGCGCCAATAGGCGGTCACCTTGGCGTGGCCGCGGCGGGGCCGGGATTGCGCCAGCCGGCCGTACAGTAGATAGCTGCCGAGGCTGGCGGTCTTGTCGCTGGCCGGGATGTCACGGTCGAGCAAGGCCCGCGACAGCGCCGCGCCGAGCTTCGCGGTCGCCGGCGCGGGGGTGCCGCTGATCGGCGCGATCGAGATCCCTGCGCTGTCGTGGATCCTCAGCAGCTCGGCGGGCGGCCGATCGTCGGCGAAGGGGTGCGGCAACGGCTGGCAGCCGGCCAGGATCCCGCCGGCGAGCGTCGCGATCGCCAGGCGCCGCCTCCGGCGATCGGGCTTGCGCTCGCCAGGGCGGTCGCGAGTCATAGCAGCGCGCAAGTCACCAGCAGGCCGATTAGGCAGAAGAGGGCGAACAGCATCAGGTGCGGCATCGGCCTCAAGACAACAGCGCGATGGCGGCGAGGCCGCGGCCGTAATCGGGTTCGCCGCGCAGGCAGGCCCGGCGATAGCTGAAAAACAGCTTTTCGTCGGCGACCGTGTCGTACGGCGCGCGCTCGACAGCGGCAAGGCCGAGCCGATTGAGGCGTGAGGCGATGTATCCCGGCAGGTCGAAGCGGAAATGGCCCGGTCGGTCCGCCGCGACAAAACACGCCCCGCTGGCCGGGTCGGCGGCGGCGAACGCCGCCCGGAAATCCGGCCCCACCTCGTAGGATGGCTGGGCGATGCACGGCCCGATGCCGGCGCAGATGCGCTCGGGCCGGGCGCCGAGCGGCGCCATCGCCGCCACCGTCGCCTCCATGACCCCAGCCAGCGCGCCGCGCCAGCCGCCATGGGCGGCGCCGATCACCCGTGCTGCCGGGTCGGTGAACAGCACCGGCGCGCAATCCGCCGCCAGCACCCCGAGCGCGACCCCGGGGGTCGCCGTCACCATGCCGTCGGCGCGCGGGTTGGCCTCGCGCCGCCAGGGCTGCCGCACGCTGACGACGGCGGTGCCGTGCACCTGATGGCAACTCACCAGCCGCTCCGGTTCGAGGCCCAGATGCCACGCCGCGATGGCGCGGTTCTCGGCCACCTTGTCGGCATCGTCGCGCGAGCCGAAGCCGCAATTGAGGGCGGCGTAGACGCCATTGCTGACGCCGCCCTCGCGGGTGAAGAAGGCGTGGCGGATGCCGGCTCCCGCCGCTCCGTCGTCGCTCAATACGCCAAGCGTGATCATCTCCCGGCCGTCATTCGTCTGCGCTGCAATCCTCGTCCGCGAAGCCCGCCGGCGCCGCCAGTCCCGGCGACGTCACCGCGAGTGCCTTGAACAAGGTGCCCATCTGCGCCGGGTCGATCAAGCGATTGAGACCGGCGGCGAGCCCCTCTCGCTGCGCCGGCGTCGCCTGCCGCGACAGCGCCGTAAGCCGCGCCTCGGCGCCCAGCGCGACGAGGAATCGCCGCTGGGAGACCGGGCCGTGCACAACGGCGCCGGCGGCGCCGGCGGCCGCCGCCGCGGCGGCAAAATCGACATGCGCGCTGAGATCGGCGCCCCCCGGATGCTCCAGCAGACCCGTTGCCGAGTGTCGGCGGACAGCGGCCAGAGTCGGTCGCAACGGCGGCGCGCAATAGCCGTAATCGACGAACAGCGCCGTGCCCGGCTGGTGTGCCAGGCGCTCGCCGAGCGAGGCCATCAGCGCCGCCGCGGCGGGGCAGATTTCGATGACCGCACCGCGGGCCGCGGCGCGGCAGGCGGCCGGCACCAAGAGGCTAAGCGCCGCGCTTTCCGGCCCTTCGGCGAGGAGCAGCCGGCCTGCCGCATCGAGCGTGACCTGCCGCTCATGCCAGCCGTCCGCGGCACGCAACAGCTGGCGGATCGGCAGCGCGTCAAGGAACTCGTTGGCGACCAGCAGCAGCGGCCCCGGCGGCAGCTCGTCGAAGCCGGCGACGAAGTGCGGCTCAGCGTCCTTAAGCCGGCGGCGCTGCCGTTCCCGCAATAGCGGGCTCACCTCGACGAGATGGACGCGCGCGGCGGCGCGAAAATCCGGCGCGGCGGCGGCACCGCGCAGCAAATCGGCCATCAACGCGCCGCTGCCTGGCCCGAGCTCGGCCAGGATGATCGGATCGGGACGGCCCAAGCGCTGCCACAGATCGGCGCACCAGGCGCCGATCAGCTCGCCGAAGATCTGGCTGATCTCGGGCGCGGTGACGAAATCGCCGGCGGCGCCGAGCGGGTCGCGGCGGGCGTAGTAGCCGTCTTGCGGGTCGTACAGCGCCATCGCCATAAAGGCGGCGAGCGACAGCGGCCCCTCTCGCCGGATGCGGCGGACGATCCTGGCACCCAGATTGTTCATCAGCGGGCGGCGACCGCGACCGGCGGACGCCGCGCCGCCCAGACGATAAGCGCGACGCCGATCAATAGCAGCGGGATCGACAGCAGCTGGCCCATCGTCAGACCGAAGACGAGGAAGCCGAGTTGCGGGTCGGGCTGGCGGAACAGCTCGCCTGACATCCGCGCCACCGCATAGCCGGCCAGAAACAGCCCGCTGACGACGCCGGGGCTGCGCCGGCCGCCCCGCCGTTCGGCGATCAGCAGTACGAGGAACAACAGGATCCCCTCGCAGACCGCCTCGTAGAGCTCGCTCGGATGGCGCGGCAGCGGGCCGCCGGCCGGAAAGACCATGGCCCACGGCACCGTCGCCGGGCGCCCGAACAGCTCGCCGTTGATGAAGTTTGCGATGCGCCCGAAAAACAGCCCGATCGGGACGGCTTCGCACACGATGTCGGCAAACGCCAACGACGAGAGGCTGCGCACCCGGGTGTACAGCCAGATCGCGAGCGTGACCCCGATCGCGCCGCCATGGAACGACATGCCGCCGTGCCACAGCTCAAAAGCCTGCAGCGGGTGATCGCGGTAGTACGGAAAATTGTAGAACAGGACGTAGCCGATGCGGCCGCCGAGCACAACCCCCAGCGTTGCCCACACCAGGAAGTCGTCGACGTCGCGGCGCGTGACCAGCTGCGGCGGCCGATCGGCGAGGAGGAGGCAGTAGCGCCACCCGATCAGCAGCCCGGCGATATAGGCCAGCGCATACCAGCGGATGGCGAGCGGCCCGATCGCGATCGCCACCGGGTCGATCGCCGGAAACGGGATCGCGAACAGCGGCATGGCGGCTGGTGTTCCGGCTCCGGCTGAGGTCCCGCTCTTATAGGGAGCCGTTCGGCGCAGGCCAAGTGCGGCCGGCGGTCAATACCGTCGCAGCCAGAACGGGGTCAGGGAAGTACCGGCGGTGGCGGCGGGGTCTGCGAGGCGATCGGCGGCACGTGCCAGCCTGGGGGCCAGGTGTCGTAGAAGTTCGGAATGACCGGCTCCGGGGGGACCGCGATCGCCGCGTACGTCGGAACAGGCTGCGCGGTGACCGCGCCGATCGCTGCGCCGACCGCCGCGCCAGTACTGGCGCCGACCGCGGCGCCGATCCATGGCGTAATCGCAAAGGCGGCGCCGAGGCTGGCGCCTACCCCGGCCCCGATTGCGCTGCCGACGACCGCCCGCGCCGCCGCCTCGTCCGGGTCGACCTGCGCCAGCGTTACCGGCGGTCCAGGCGGGGCCGTCGGCGTGAACGGAGTGGCGCAGCCCGACAACGCGGTCAGTCCGACTAGCAGCGTTCCGGCAACAAACAGCCGCATCGCACGATCCTAGGTTGAACGCGCGCGATGATAGCAACGCCGGTGCCGCTGCGTCACGTCGCGATTGTTGCCGGTGGCATACTTCGCGCGCCCCTCCCCCTCGATGGGGGAGGGGGTGATGCGGGATGCGAATCAGCGCCCGTAAGCCGGCGCGTAACCCGGCGCCGCTGCGCCGTAGCTCGGCGTGTGGGAGGAGCCGACCCCGGTTTGGGCGATCTGCTGGCGCAGCGCCGCCAGCACCGCGTCGGGCCGCCCGCCGTTGCGCTGAATGATGCTGGCGAACTCCTGGCGATGCGTCAGGCGCATGCTGACCCCGTCGACGTAGACGTCGCTGACGAGGAAGCGGCCGTTGGCGTTGACGACGTGCCAATCCATCTCGATCGGGTTGCCGCCGCGGCGCACCACT
>JBLMXS010000124.1:0-2505 GCA_050257895.1 Thiohalocapsa sp. | reverse complement strand
CAAGCCGGGCGGTCGGAGAGTATCCCGCTTCACCTGACCTTGTCATACCTGCAAAAGCCGGTATCCATCTGTCTGGTGTTGCGGAACTTCAAGTCGGGATGGGCGCGATGGTCATGGTTCTCGACGAGGCGGCGGTGCGCCGCGTGCTCGGCTGGGAGACTCTGATCGCGGCGATGGAGGCGGCCTTGGCGGCGTTCTCGGCCGGCCGCGTCTTGCAGCCGGTGCGCGAGATGCTGACGATCGAGGAGGGACGTCGCTATCTCGGCGTCATGCCGGCGGTCGCCGAGGAAGCTATGGGGCTGAAGCTCGTCAGCTTCTACGCCGGCAACGCCGAACGCGACCTGCCGACGCACATGGCGATCGTCGTGCTGTTCGGCACTGCGACCGGGGAGCCGCTGGCGGTGATGGACGGAAGGCTGATCACCGAGATGCGGACGGCGGCGGTCTCGGCGGCGGCGACGCGGCACCTTGCGGCGCCGGATGCGCATGTCCTGGCGCTGCTCGGCAGCGGCGTCCAGGCCGCAGCCCATCTCGCGGCGCTCAAAGAGGTGCGGCCGATCGACGAGGTCCGGGTGTGGAGCCGCACCCGCGCCCACGCCGAGCGCTTCGCCGCGGCGCACGGCGCCGTCGCGCTCGAGGCCGAGGCGGCGGTGCGCGGCGCCGACATCGTCGTCACCGCGACGAGTGCGGTGGCCCCGATCCTCTTCGGCGCCTGGCTGAAGCCGGGATGCCACGTCAACGCGGTCGGCGCGCCGCGCCCCAATTGGCGCGAACTCGACGACGCGGCGATGGCAAACCTCGTCATCGTCGACTCGCGCGCGGCGGCGGCCAAGGAAGCCGGCGACGTGATCCTGTCGGGGGCGGCGATCCATGCCGAGATCGGCGAGATCTTCGCCGGCACGAAGACGGTTCCGGCGGGGGCGACGACCGTGTTCAAATCGCTGGGCCTCGCCGTCGAGGACATCGCGGCGTCAAAGCTCGTCTACGACGCCGTCACGGCAGAAGCGACTTGAAGAGAAGGTGCGGCACCATGCGGCTCGGCATTCACCTGCCCCATATCGGGCAGAAGGCGGGACCCGACGCGATCAAGCGCGCTGCGATCCAGGCGGAAGAGCTCGGCTTTGCCGATGTCTGGGTCAGCGAGCACATCATCCTGCCGAAGGACCGGATGTACCCGCCCTCGGCGGTGTTCTGGGACCCGCTGCTGACGCTGACCTGGGCGGCCGCCTACACCAGCCGCGTCGGGCTCGGCACCAGCGTCCTGGTGCTGCCGATGCGGCACCCACTGCCGCTCGCCAAGGAGCTGGCGACATTGCAGAACCTGTCGGATGGCCGGCTCATCCTCGGCGCCGGCGTCGGCTGGCTCGAAGACGAGTTCGCCGCCCTCGGCGTGCCGTTCCGCGAGCGCGGCCGCCGCATGGACGAGGGGATCGCGATGATGCGCGCGGTGTGGAGTGAGGACCCGGTGTCGTTTGCCGCCAAGACGATCCCGGCGGTCATCGACGAGATGCGCATGCTGCCGAAACCCGAGAAGCCGATCCCGATCTGGATCGGCGGCACCTCCGAGCCGGCCTTGCGGCGAGCGCTGGCGCTCGACGGCTGGCACGGCTCGCGCGCCTCGCCCGAACAGGCGAAGCCGCTCGTCGAGCGGCTGCGCGCGGCGCGGCCGGGGCCCGATTTCACGATCTCGTTGCGCAACGGCTGGGACGGCCGCGACCCGGCCGCCCTGCGGGCGCGCCTGGAAGGCTACGCCGCGGTCGGCGTCGACCATGTCATGGTCGAGCCGGCCGAGCGCGAACTCGGCGACTGGCTGGCCGCGGTCGAACGGGTGGCGCAGGCCGGCGAAGGAATGCTGGCATGAACCGCGCATACCCCCACCCTCTCACGGCTTCGCCGTGGGCCCCTCCCTCCCCCGCTGGCGGGGGCATTGCACATAATTCGTTGTCATTCCGGAGCGCAGCCGCAGGCTGCGAACCCGGAACCCATGAACACAGGCCTCTGGAATATGGGTTCCGGGTTGGCCGCTGCGCGGCGCCCCGGAATGACGAATTCTTGTGCAAAGCCGCTGGATTGGCGTGTCGCGGCGGCCGCGGGAGGGCTCAGCCGTGAAGCTCTCGACGACGATCAAATTCTCGCCCGGCTATGCCGGCATCGAGATGGACCTCATATGGGAGGCCGAGCGGCTCGGCTTCGACGCGGTATGGGCCGGCGAGGCCTACGGCACCGATGCGGTCAGCCCGGTCGCCTGGGTCCTGGCGCGTACCAACCGCATCAAGGCCGGCACCAGCATCATGCAGATGCCGGCGCGCACCCCGGCCTGCGCGGCGATGACGGCGATGACATTGCAGGCGCTGTCGGGCAACCGCTTCCTGTGCGGCATCGGCCCGTCCGGGCCGCAGGTCGTCGAGGGCTGGCACGGCGTCCCGTTCGGCAAGCCGCTGAGCCGCACGCGCGAATATGTCGCGATCATGCGCCGGGTGCTGGAGCGTCAGGGGCCGCTCGAAT
>JBLMXS010000123.1:0-11919 GCA_050257895.1 Thiohalocapsa sp. | reverse complement strand
GTCGATCGCCGCATCTTCATCGAGAGGGGGATCTACGAGCAGGAATTGGAGCGTATCTTCGCGCGCTGCTGGCTTTATCTCTGCCATGACAGCCAGATTCCGCTGCCCGGCGATTTCTTCACCACCTACATGGGGGAGGACCCGGTGCTGGTGGTGCGCGACACCGCCGGCAAGGTCGGAGCCTTTCTCAATGTCTGCCGGCATCGCGGCAATCGCTTGTGCCGCGCCGACGACGGTAACGCCGCCAGCTTCACCTGCGCCTATCACGGCTGGACCTTCGGCAATGACGGCAGGCTGATCGGCGTGCCGTACCTGAAGGAGGCCTACCACGACGCGCTCGACCGCGGGCGCTGGGGCCTCATCCCGGTGGCGCAGCTCGACCAGTACAAGGGGCTGTGGTTCGCCACATTCGACCCGCAGGCGCCGCCGCTCGCCGAGTATCTCGGCGAGATGGCATGGTATCTCGACACTTTCGTCGACCGCCGCGAGGGCGGCATCGAGATCGTCGCGACCCACAAATGGGTGATGCCGTCCAACTGGAAGTTCCCGGCCGAGAATTTCGGCGGCGACGCCTATCACGTCGGCTGGAGCCATCGCTCGGCGCTCGACACCGGGTTCAGCGTCGGCTCGACGGCGAGCCCGGCCGGCAGCAACCGCATGGTGTCGCCGGGGCTGGGGCACGGCCTCATCTGCATCGGCGCCGACCGCTACGGCGATGCGCCGCTGCCGGCGATCCAGGACTACGAGCGGGCGATCCGCCCCGAGGTCGAGGCGCGGCTCGGGCCGCGCGCCCGGCTCGTCAACCCGATCGTCGGCACCGTCTTTCCGAATTTCTCGGTCTTGCGCGGCACCTCGCGCACATTGCGCGTTTGGCAGCCGCGCGGGCCCGAGAAAACCGAGATCTGGTCATGGGTCGTCGTCGACAAGGCGGCGCCGCCCGAGGTGAAAGAGGCGTTCCGGCTGGCCGGCGTGCGCGGCTTCAGCCCCGGCGGCACCTTCGAGCAGGACGACATGGACAATTGGCGGGAATGCACACAGACCTGCCGCGGGGCCGTCTCGCGCCGTGTGCCGCTCAACAACCAGATGGGGCTCGGCCACGACCGCTTCGACCCGGCGCTCGCCGCCTCCGCCAGCGAGGCCGGCTTCAGCGAGAGCAATCACCGCGAATTTTACCGCCGCTGGGCCGAGGTGATCGCCGCGGAGAGTTGGTCCGAGCTGGCCCCGCGCGCGGCCGCGATGGCCGCCGCCGACGGATAACAGCGCAGCAGCGAGCGCAGCCTCCTGCAGATGGCCGGGTCAAGCCGGGCGACGACGATGTAGGCATCGTTCGACCCGCTTGGGAACCGCTTTACCCGAGCGCGCCGGTCGTGCGCAGCGCCGCGATCTCGGCGGCGGACAGGTGCAGCACGTCGCGCAACACGGCCTCGGTGTCGCCGCCGAGCGCCGGCGCGGGGCCGCATATTCGGCCGAAGCTGGCCTGCCACGGCAGCCCCGGCAGCACGCCCTCCTCGTGCGGTTCCCAGAAGCCGCGCGCCCGCAGATGCTCGCTGTGCACGAGGTCGAGCGAACCGGCGCAAGCAGCGGCGGCGATGCCGACGCCGCGCAATTCCGCCTCGGCCGCCGCCGCGGTGCGGCCGCTGGCCCAGACGGCGAGCGCCGCGTCGATCGCCGCGTGCTGCTCGCGCCGCGCCGCGAGGTCGAGCCCGGCATGCGCCGCCAATCCCGGGATGATCTCGCACAGGCGCCGCCACGCCGGATCATCGGCCACCGCGAGGGCGACCCAACCATCCTCGCCGCGGCAGCGCCACGCGCCGTGCGGTGCGTGGCGCGCCGAGCGGTTGCCTTGCGGCGCTGGCGGCGCGTCGAGCTGCGCCGTCAGCAGCGGCGCCGCCATCGTCCATAGCAGTCCTTCGAGCATCGAGAAATCGATGCGGGCGACCTGGCCGTCGCGCTGCCGGCGCCATAACGCCGCCGCCGTCGCAAAGGCCAGCATCAGCCCGCACATCGGGTCGAGCCAGGCGAGCCCGACGCGCGGCGGGATGTCCGGATGGCGGTTGAGCCCGGCGAACCCGGCATAGCATTGCAACAGCGTGCCGTAGGCGACGGCGCGCGCCTCGGGGCCGCTGCGGCCGAGCCCGGAGGCCGACACGTAGATCAGCTGCGGGTTGACCGCCGCCAGCGCCGTGGCGCCGAGGCCGAGCCGGTCCATGACCCCGGTCGCGAAATTCTCGACCAGCACGTCCGATTGCGCCGCCAGCCGGCGAGCAAGCTCGATCGCCTCGGGCTTTTTCAGATCGAGCACGACGCCGCGCTTGGCCTGCCCCACGACGCCGTGCAATTCCGAGGCGCGGCCGGGATCGCCGCGGCCCGGCGCCTCGATCTTGATCACCTCGGCACCCATCGCCGCGAGAACGCGCGTCGCGGTCGGTCCGGCGATGACCCAGCTGAAATCGAGCACGCGCACCCCGGCGAGCGGCATACGCCCTGCTTCCTTCGTCATTCCGGGGCGAGGTCGCAGACCTCGAACCCGGAATCCAGGCACACTGGCCTCTGGAATATGGGTTCCGGGTTCGCCGCGTTGCGGCGCCCCGGAATGACCATCGACGCGTCGCAGCCCGAACGGCGGACCGGGAACCTTCACCTGTCGGCCATCAAGGTCGAGCCGGCGCCAGAAGCCGCGATGCGTCAGCTGCGTGGAGCCCAGCTGCTCGCTCGGCTCGCGCAGCGGGAAGCTTGGGACATGCGCCTCCTGCGCCATGTCGGCGATTGCCTGTTTGCCGTAGCGGCGGCTCCATTGCGACATCAGCGCATGGAGCGCGTCCCAATTGGCGACGCGGTCGGGCTTGGTGGCAAAGCGCGGCTCAGATCCCCAGTCGGGCGAGCCCATCACCTGGAGCCAGGCTTTCCATTGGTGGTCGTCGCGCGGCGAGATCGCGGCGTAACCGTCGGACGCCGGCAGGATGCAGACGGTGGCGCCGTTGCCGTCGGTAAGGCGCTTGCGCAGCCAGCTGCGGCCGGCGAGGCCGGCGCGCGCCAGCTCGGTCAGCGCGATCGTCGCCAGGGCCTCCTGGATCGACACGTCGACGATGACCGCGAGGCCGGCCGGCTCCCCGGCGATTGCCGCCTGCATGCCGGCGCAGGCGGCGGCGATGCCGCCGATGAACGCCGATTGCTCGCCGACTGCCCGGATCGGAGGCTCGGCGAGGTCGTCGACCTGCCCGGTCAGCATGCGGGCGATGCCGCTGGCGTAAAACAAGGTCAGATCGGTGGCGGGCGTGTCGGCGAGCGGTCCCGTCTGCCCGAACGGCGAGATCAGGACGATCGCGGCCCGCTTGTTGGCCCGGCGCAGCGTCGCGGGATCGCATTGCTGCTGCCGCAGCGCGGTCGGCCCGCCCTCGCAGACGATCAGATCGGCCTGGGCAAGGGCATCGCGGCCGGCCTGGGCCTTGCCGTGATTGAGGTGCCGCGCCAGCGGCGCCGCGCGCTCGGCGTCGATGCAAGAGACGGCGGCGCCGACATCGGCAAAAAGGCGGCCGCACACCGCCGCCGCGAGCCCCGGCCCGATCTCTACGACGTTGAGCCCTGACAGCAGCGGCATCAGCACTGCATCAATTCGATGCTGACGCCGTCCGGCGCTGCGACGTAGCACAAGAGGCTGCCGCCGACGCCCTGCTTCAGTTCCACCGGGAAGCGCACGCCCTTCGCCCGCAATTCGGCGCAGAACGCGGTCAGGTCACCGCGGTAGAGAAAGCCGAAATGGTCGGTGCCCCACCCGTCGTGGCTGGAGAAGTCGGCAAAGGGCTTGATCGGGCGCGCCGGCGCCGGCTCCTCGCCGGGACGGCGCCCGCGGATCAGGATCGTCATACCGCCGAGCTCGACAAAGATCTGCGGCGCGCCGCGCGCCACCGTGTCGGCGCGGATCTCGGCGCCGAACATCTCGACATACCACTGCGCCGATCGGTGCGGCTCCTCGCTGATGATGTGGACATGATCGAACCGGAACGCCGGGTTGCTCACCGCTCAGCCCTCGCCTAATGCTCGAAGCCGAACAGTTTCTGGGCGTTGTGGTGGAGGATCTTGTCGGTCGTCGGCTTGGGGAGCCCCAGGCGCTCGATATAGGCAAAGGTCTCCTTGTAGGCCTCGTAATCCTGCAGGACGGGATAGTCGCTGCCGGTGACGAGATGGTCCTCGCCGAATGCTTCGAGAGCGCAAAGGAAAGCCGGCTTCGAGCCGTAGCAAACCGTGTCGTAATACATCTTTCTGGCGGTGACGCTGGGCGCCTCGGCGAGGTGAGGGTGGCCGCTCGGGTTCTGCCCCTGCTTGTCGAGGCGGTTCATCAGCATCGGGATCGGGCCGCCCAGATGCGGCACGATGAACTTGATGTTCGGGTAGCGGTGCGGGATCTGCCTGGCGATCATGTGCAGCACGAAGGTCGCGTCCTCGAGCGAGGTGCCGACCGCGGCGCGCCACTTCCAGTCGACGATGAACGGCGAGCGGATGCCGCTGCCAGCCGGGTGCACGAACGGGACGGCGCCGCGGCGGTTCATCTCGGCGTAGATCGGCTCGAACTGCTCTTCGGCGATCGAGTGGCCGAGGCACACAATGTTCATGTTGACGCCGACGCAGCCGAGCTCATCGAAGCCGCGCGCCATCTCCCTTAAGGAGGCGTCGATATGCGGCAGCGGCAACATAACGTAAGAGGCGATGCGCTTCGGACAGCGGTGGGCGAACTCGGCATAGGCGTCGTTCAGCATTTGCACGGCTTTCACGCCTTCCGCCTCGTCCGGCAGGTAGGGCGGGTGGTTCGGCGACAGCACCTGGATGCCGACGCCGGCCTCGTCCATCAGCTTGAAGCGGTTCTCGATGTCCTCCTGCGAATCCGAAAACGGGTGGCGCGCCATGCCGGTCTTGACCGGCAGATGCGTCGGCGAAGCGAAGCGGTCGCCCATCAAGGCGCTGAAGTTCTGCGGCGTATAGTGGGCGTGGACATCGCAGATCATCGGCGTTCCCTTCCCTGTCGTTATCGCCCATCGTAATGGCCGTAACCGCGCCACGGCAACAACGCGAGGAGGGTGTTCCATGACCGAGCCGCACGGGCCCCTGCAGGGCGTCAAGGTGGTCGCCTGCTCGACGGCGCAGGCCGGCACGGTGCCCTACATGCTGATGGCCGATCTCGGCGCCGAGGTGATCAAGATCGAGGTCCCGGGCGTCGGCGACAATTCGCGCGGCTCGACCGTGCTGCCCGGCATGCCGAGCACCTATTTCGAGACCAACAACCGCGGCGTCCGGAGCGTCACGCTTAACCTCAAGGAGGAGGAAGGCCGCGCCATCCTGAAAAAGCTGGTCGCCCGCGCCGACGTCTTCGGCCAGAATTTTCGTCCGGGCGCCGCCGAGAAGAACGGCTTCGGCTACGACGAATTGCGCCAGATCAACCCGCGCCTCGTCTACGTCTCAGTCTCGGGCTACGGCCCGAAGGGGCCGCACGCCGCATTGCCCGGAACGGATTCGATGGCGCAGGCCTTGGGTGGCATCGCGCAGGCTTACGCCGCGCCGGGGCAGCCCTTGAAGACCGGCATCGTCTCGGTCGCGGACGAGACCTGCGCGATCCTCGCATTCGGGGGCGCCCTGGCGGCCCTGACCCACGCCCGCGCCACCGGCAAGGGGCAGAAGGTCGACTGCTCCCTGCTCGGCGGCCAGATCCGCCTGATGGGCTGGACCCTGACGACGGCAATGTGGAAGAACCAGGACCCGGTCACCGGCCAGGCTCGCATCACCGGCACGCGCGAGCGCCCCGGCATCAGCGCCAGCTTCAACGACCGCGACGGCAAGCCCTTGGTCTTCCAGCTCAACAGCAACCGCGCCTGGAAAGCTGCGATGACCGCGGTCGGCTTCTACGAGGCGCTGGAAACGGCCGGGTTCGGCGATCTCGGTGTCATCATCGGCGACGACGAGCAGCGCCTCGCCCTGCTGCACCGGCTCGATCAATTGTTCGCCACTGGCCGGCGCGACGATTGGGTCGAGAAGCTGCGCGCCGCCGACATCGTCGCGGCGCCGATTAACACCCTGCTCGAAGCCGCGAACGACCCCGACGTCGTGGCCAACGGCTACGTCGCCGAAATCGACTACCCGAAACACGGCAAGCGGCTGAAGGTGCACGGCTCGCCCTGGCATTTCTCCGAGACGCCGCCGAAAATCGGCATCGCCCCCGCCCTCGGCGCCGACAACGACGCCGTCCTCGCCGATCTCGGCTACACGCCCGCTCAGATCACTGATTTGCGCACCCGCAAGATCATTTGACTGCTTTCGCCACAACCAGTGTCATTCCGGGATTGCCCGCAGGGCGAGACCCGGAAGCTAGGAACACGAGCCTCTGGAATATGGGTTCCGGGTTCGCAGCCTGCGGCTGCGCCCCGGAATGACGGTGCAGGTGGCAGTGCGGCACATTGATCCTCTGATACCAGCCGCGCCGGCATCGCAGGCCCCTGAAACGCCGCTCGACCTCCTGCGCCGCGTCTTTGGCTACACCAGCTTTCGCGGCCGACAGCAGGAAATCGTCGAGCACGTCGCCGGCGGCGGCGATGCCCTGGTGCTGATGCCGACCGGTGGCGGCAAATCATTGTGCTACCAGCTGCCGGCACTGCTGCGGCCGGGGCTCGGCGTTGTCGTCTCGCCGTTGATCGCGCTGATGAAGGACCAGGTCGATGCGCTGCGCCAGGCCGGCGTCAAAGCCGCGGCGCTCAATTCCGGATTGCCGCCGGGCGAGGCGGCGTCGGTCGAGCGGGCGGTGCGTGACGGCGCGCTCGATCTCCTCTATGTCGCGCCGGAGCGGCTGGCGACGCCGCGCTTTCTCGACCTGTTGCGGCGTGTCGAGCTGGCGCTGTTCGCGGTCGACGAGGCACATTGCATCTCGCAATGGGGCCACGATTTCCGCCGCGACTACCAGGCGCTTGGCATCCTCAAGGAGAGCTTCCCTCAGGTGCCCTTGGTGGCGCTGACCGCGACCGCCGACGGCCCGACCCGCCGCGACATCGCCGAGCGGCTGCATCTCGAACAGGCGTCGGTCTTCGCCGCCGGCTACGACCGCCCGAATTTGTTCTACCGCGTCGTCCCCAAGGCCGATGCGAAGACCGACCTCTTGCGCTTTCTCGACGACGAGCACAAGGGCGACGCCGGCATCGTCTATTGCCTGACGCGGCGTTCGGTCGAGGAGAATGCGGCCTGGCTCAGCCAGCGCGGCCGCGAAGCCCTGCCCTATCACGCGGGACTGCCGCCCGAGACGCGGGACCGCCACCAGGAACGCTTCCTGCGCGAGGAAGGGATCGTCGTCGTCGCCACCGTCGCCTTCGGCATGGGCATCGACAAGCCCAATGTCCGCTTTGTCGCGCATCTCGACGCGCCGAAGAACCTCGAAGCCTATTACCAGGAGACCGGCCGGGCCGGCCGCGACGGACTGCCGGCCGACGCCTGGATGGCGTACGGCCTCGGCGACGTGATGAACCTGCGACGGCTCACCGAGGCGGGGGACCTCAGCGAGGCGCAGCGCCGCATCGAGCGGCAGAAATCGGAGGCGCTGATCGGCTATTGCGAGACCGTCTCATGCCGCCGTCAGGCACTCCTGGCCTATTTCGGCGAGCGCGATCACCCGCCCTGCGGCAATTGCGACAATTGCCGCAGCCCGGTCACGAGCTGGGACGGCACGCTCGTGGCGCAGAAGGCGCTGTCGGCCGCCTATCGCACCGGTCAGCGGTTCGGCATGCATCATTTGGTCGATGTGCTGGTCGGCAACGACAGCGAGCGCGTCCGCCGCTTCGGCCACGAAAAGATCAAGACGTTCGGGGTCGGCACCGAGCTCGATCGGCAGGGCTGGCTGTCGGTGATCCGCCAACTGGCGGCGCAGAACTATCTCGAGCCCGATCCCGAGGGGCATGGCGGCCTGGTGCTGGGACCGCGCGCCGAGGCGGTGTTGCGCGGGCAATGCGAGGTGCGCCTGCGCGCCGACCCGGTCCGCCAGCGCGGCAGAGGGAAGAAGCCGGGGTCCGGGCCGGGCACGGCCGCGACGCTGGACGGTGCGGCGCGGAGCCTATGGGAGGCGTTGCGCGCCTGGCGGCTCGAGGAGGCGCGCCGCCAGGAATTGCCGCCCTACGTCATCTTTCACGATGCGACGCTGATCGAGGTGGCGCGCCGCCGCCCGACCTCGCTAACAGGCTTGGCCGAGATCCCCGGCATCGGCAGCAGCAAGCTCGACCGCTACGGCGCCGCGATGCTCGAAATCGTCTCCCAAGCGCCGTAGCGTGCGCTTTATGAAAACCGAGATGTCGCGGGTCCCTGCGCAGGCAGGGACCCATCATGCCGCCGCAGGAGCCGTCCGAACCATGGGCCCCTGCCTGCGCAGGGATCTGGCGAAAGGCGGACGGCCATGCATGTTCCATACAGCGCTACTTTGCTCTAGCCTCGGCGCAACCACGAAAGGACTGCAATTCCCCGATGGTCCCGCTGTCGGTTCTCGATCTGTCGCCGATCACCGAAGGCAGCGACGCCGGCCGGGCGCTGCGCAACTCGCTCGACCTGGCGCGCCATGTCGAGGCGCTCGGCTACCGCCGCTTCTGGATGGCCGAGCACCACAACCTCCCGGGCATCGCCAGCGCCGCGACGGCGGTGGCGCTGGCGCATGTCGGCACCGGCACCAGCCACATCAAGATCGGCGCCGGCGGCATCATGCTGCCGAACCATGCGCCGCTGATGGTCGCCGAGCAGTTCGGCACGCTGGCGGCATTGCATCCCGGCCGCGTCGAATTGGGACTCGGCCGCGCCCCCGGCTCCGACCAGCTGACGCTGCGGGCGATGCGCCGCAACCTCATGACCGATGTCGACCAATTCCCGCAGGACGTCGTCGAGCTGATGCATTATTTCCGCCCGCCCGAGCCGGGGCAGCGGCTGCAGGCGGTGCCGGGGGCTGGGCTCGACGTACCGCTGTGGATCCTCGGCTCCAGCACGTTCGGGGCGCAGCTGGCGGCGATCCTCGGCCTGCCGTTCGCGTTCGCCTCGCATTTCGCGCCAGCGATGATGATGCAGGCGATCGAGATCTACCGCGAGCGCTTCCAGCCGTCCGAGCAGCTGGCGATGCCGCATGTCATGCTCGGGGTCGCGGTCGTCGCCGCCGAGACCGACGCCGAGGCGCGCTTCCTGTTCTCCTCGTTGCAGCAATCGACGCTCAACAACCGCCTCGGCCGGCCGGGCAAGGTGCCGCCGCCGGTCGAGGACTTCGAGGCGACGCTCGACCCGCTGGCCCGCCAAGTGCTCGCCGAGAGCCAATCTAGCGCCATCGTCGGCGCGCCCGAGACGGTGCGCCAGGGGCTGGAGGATTTCACGCGCCGCACCGGCGCCGACGAGCTGATGGTGACCGCCAACATCTACGACCACGCGAAGCGCAAGCGCTCGTTCGAGATCATCGCCGAGGTGCATGGCGGCATGCGCACCAATCGCGGCGGGGCGGCGGCATGAGCCGGCCCGGCCCGCGGGAGCTGCTCGGCGACTGCGACCCGCCGCCGGTGCGGGTGCTGCGGCCCGAGGGAAGCTCGCCGTTCGTGTTGACCGCCGACCATGCCGGGCGCGCCATCCCGCGGCGGCTCGGCGATCTCGGCCTGCCGGAGAGCGAGCTGCAGCGCCATATCGCCTGGGACATCGGCATTGCCGGGGTGACCGAAGGGTTGTCGGCGCGGCTCGACGCGCCGGCGGTCCTGCAGACCTATTCACGGCTCGTCATCGACTGCAACCGCCGCCCCGATTGGCAAAGCTCGATCCCGCTCCTCAGCGAATTGACCGAGATCCCCGGCAACCACGGGATCTCGGAGCCCGAGCGCGAGGCGCGATGGCAGGAGATCTTCCTGCCGTACCATGATCGGATTGCCGCCCTGCTCGATGCGCGTGCCGCCGCGTGCCGACCCGCCGTGCTGGCGGCGATGCACAGCTTCACGCCGGTCTTCAAGGGCATCGCCCGGGAGGTCGAGGTCGGCATCCTCTACAACACCCGCGCCGACGACATCCGGCTGCCGCTGATCATGCTGGAATTGCTGCGCGCCGAGGGTCATCTGGCGGTGGGCGACAACCAGCCCTACGCGATCACCGGGACGAGCGACTATACGGTGCCGGTGCACGGTGAGGAGCGCGGCCTGCCGTTTGTCGAGATCGAGATCCGCCAGGATTTGATCGCCGACGCCGCCGGCCAGGCCGCCTGGGCGGCGCGCCTCGCCCGCCTGCTGCCCGTCGCCGCTACGCGGCTCTAGACGATGTGGTAGACGAAGCCGCTGCCTTCGTCATGGCCCGGCATGACGGGAGATTGCCGCAGCCATTGCGCTATTCCGGCCGCGCTCGTGTTTGCCTCGACGACGTGCTGCGGACCAGCCTCATATCGTCCGTCGGCGTTTAAGCATATGGCAACCCGCGATCCGGGGATCGGGCCCGTCGCCGACGCGGTCGCGGCGAGCGACGACGCTGAACCGAGGTGATCTGCGTGCCTTCGACCTGCAAAATCCTGCTGATCGCTCCCCGTTTCAGCGGCCAGTCGTTCTGGAACCTGGGGGCCGCCTGCGAGGTCTTCGGCGCCCGCTTTCCGTCGCCGCCGCTGGGCCTCATCACCGTTGCCGCGCTGCTGCCGGCGTGGTGGGAATGCCGCCTCGTCAATCGCAACACCGAAGAATTGCGTGACGCCGATCTCGACTGGGCGGACCTGATCATGACCGGCGGCATGCTGCCGCAGCAGCCGGACGTGCTGCAGCTGATCGAGCTGGCGCACCGTCATCAAAAGCCGGTCGCGGTCGGCGGGCCCGACGCGACATCCTCGCCCGACGCCTATCGCTCCGCCGATTTTCGGGTGCTCGGCGAGGCCGAGAACATCATCGGCGCCTTTATCGAGGCATGGGAAAGGGGCGTGCGGCAGGGGGTGTTCGAGGCGGAAAAATTCACCGCCGACGTCACCCGCACGCCGATCCCGCGCTTCGATTTGCTGAAGCCCGCGCACTACACCTATTTCGGCGTGCAGTTTGCCCGCGGCTGTCCGTTCACCTGCGAATTCTGCGACATCATCGAGCTCTATGGCCGGGCGCCGCGGGTCAAGACCGCGGCCCAGATGCTGGCCGAGCTCGACACGCTTTACGCTCTCGGGTGTCGCGGCCATCTCGACTTCGTCGACGATAATTTCATCGGCAACAAGAAGGCGGTGAAGGCATTCCTGCCGCATCTGATCGAGTGGCAGAAAGAGCGGGGCTATCCGTTCGAGTTCTCGACCGAGGCGTCGATCAACATCGCCGATGACGATGCGCTGCTGGCGCTGATGCGGGAAGCGAACTTCTTTACGATCTTTGTCGGCATCGAGAGCCCGGATACCGACACGCTGGTGTCGACGCAGAAGAAACAGAATACCCGCCGCTCGCTGGCGGCATCGGTGCACAAGATCTATCGCGCCGGGATGTTCGTGAATGCCGGGTTCATCGTCGGCTTCGACAGCGAGCGCGGCTCGGTAGCCGCGGCGATGGCCGACTGCATCGAGGCAACCGCGATCCCGTTCTGCATGATCGGCCTGCTCTATGCGCTGGCCAATACGCAGCTGTCGCGGCGGCTGGCGCGCGAGGGGCGGCTGTTTCCGCCGAACTACACGGTGAATTCCGCCCGCGTGAACAGCGTCGGCGACCAGTGCACCAGCGGGCTCAACTTTTTGACGAAACGGCCCCGGCGCGAGATCCTGTCCGATTACCGAATGATCCTTGACGCAATCTACAGTCCTTCAGCGTATTATCGGCGCTTGCGCACCGTGATGCGGCTGCTCGACCGGCCGAAATTGGACCGAACTTCCAGCAGAGACGCCCCGCTACGCTGCCTGTTCGGGGTCCCGCTGCAAGACTTTGTGCTGCTACGGCGCCTGCT
>JBLMXS010000122.1:0-4183 GCA_050257895.1 Thiohalocapsa sp. | reverse complement strand
CGCGCTCGCGGCGGCGCTCGGCCGCCGGGTCGCCGCCGTTGCGGATGACGCCGCGCAGGATCTCGGCCTCGCGCCGCGCCTGATCCGCCGTAAACCCGCCGTCGCCGTGCCGGCCGATTGTCACCCGCCGATCGCGGTTCTGCCGGCTGTACTGCAGCAGGTAGATACGCCCGCCCTTCGGCGTGACCTTGACGCCGAAGCCGGCAATGTCGGTATCCCACACGATGATGTCGCGGTCGCCCGGCTTGATCGCCTGGACCGCGCGCTTCGTCAGCTTCACCCGCACCGCAACCCCTTGCCCTTGCTGCGCCCTCGCTGGCGGGGCGAGCGCACCATCCCGGGATCCAGCAAGGGCGAGTCCGCCGAACCCCAGCGATCCTGCAGCAAATTATATGCGTTTCCGGTAAGGGCTCAGCAAGGGATGGGCTGCGAAATGGGGCGTATTGCGGCGCAACGCAGCGGACGCAGCCCCGCTGCTGTTCTCCCTTAAGCCTCTGTTTTCCGTAGTCTATCGTAGTCTAGAGTGGCGTCCCCGGCAGGACTCGAACCTGCGACCCCCGGTTTAGGAAACCGATGCTCTATCCGGCTGAGCTACGGGGACTTTCAATAGCTTAGGTGGTCTTCCACGCGGTCTGTCGCTCACCATCGGCCTCGCTCGACGGGCGCCTAGCATAGCCGATCCGCCTGGCCGGGGGCTAGGGCCGCCGCTTATCGCCAACACTCGTCGGGGTCTATCACCGCTGCGTGTCGCTCCGTGCCGTTGCTCGGGTGCCCTGATGATAGCGCGGCAATGTCGGGCGCTCGCGCTATCCCACGGACAGATCGGGCGGGTTAGGGAAGTGGTCCGGAGTTTCAGAACTCCAGCCGCCGCCGATTACGACCGACTGGGTTCCCGGCGGTGTTGGCCATCCCGCGAAGGGCTGCATCCCCAGCACATAGCCAACCGGTCCGGAGCGGGTGCTACGCCAACACGGGGCTTGTGCTAGTCAGAGGGCCGTAACCAAGCCCGGCGACGACGGTGGTATCGTTATGCAACGCGGCGTACTGGACCCCGGAATAGGAGCCGGCATCGTAAGCGTCGTTCGGGCTGGTGGTGCTGATCGCGCCGGCGGCGGGCACCGCCCAATCGCCGTAGTCGCCGGCGCCGCTATTGAAGCTTGTCCCGAGCGTTGTCATGTCGTCGAATGAATACTTGGCCGCTTCGCCGCCGGTGAGCGACCGTGCGTTGGTGTTGGGGTCGAAGCGGAAGAGATCGAACGGCGTATAGGCGTTGGCAGCGGTAGAACCGCCGGTTATGTCCCCGTTCAGGGGGGCCGTTGTCCCGAGCTGGGAGATGCGGCCAAGGGCCTCGGAAATCTCGTGCTCGGCGACGCCGATAAAGTCGTACTGGGTCAGTTTCGTCGGCTTGCCGCTGCCGAAATACCACTGCGCGCTGCTGCTGAAGCCAACCCAACCGTCGGTAGCGCTCGGCGTGCCCAGTCCGATCGCTTTCGCCTCTGCCGTCGCGATGACGTAATTGTGCGGGGTGGCGAAGAGGGGGTCGCCGTTGCCCGGGAGGGCCGTATCGTATGGCACGCTCGAGACCACGCCTTTCTGGTTCAGCACCGGTGCGAAGTCCGAATAGTTAACCGTCTCGAGGTTCGTGAAGCTGGCGCCCAAGGCTCCGGACGGAAGTGCGCTATTGTCGACTTCGCCCCACCCGACATTGAGGTTGACGGTTACCGGGTTGCTCGCCGTGGCGCCACCGAGCGGGGTGGTAAAATTATCTGTGAAGTAACCGACTGCAACGGCGAACGCGTTCTCGATCGTCGAGGCGTTGCGCGCGCCGGTTACACTGCTGTCGTAGGTGACCTGGAACTGCAATGCGCCGCCGGTCCCATAGGTAACGGTGAGCGGAAGGCTGCCGCCGCCGCCGCCACCGCCATGGCCGCCGATGCTCCCGCCGCCACCGGACTTGGACTCGCCGAGGAAATCGAGCCCAGGCGCGTCAGCGCCGAAGCGGTCGAAGCCGAGGTTGTCGCTTGTCGCGAACGGCGGCGGCGTGACCGATGGCAGCGAAAACGAGACGCCGCTCTCGGTGCTCGACGCAGTCTGCGGCAGGGTGATGCTGTCGGGGCTCCGGTGGCCAATCAGGTAGCTCAATTTGGCGCCGCTGCCGCTGCCGAACGGGTCCGCGTCGCTGCTGAGCAGGTTGACCGCCTGGCCGCCCGAGGTGTCATCGGCGAGCCAAAGGCCCGGTTCATGGCCGAGTGGGCCAGCCGGATTGGGCGGCGAAAAATCGAACGTCAGGTTGTCGGGGAGCTGCGCAGGATTGGACAGTCCCGGGTTGCTCGCAGGCGGATGGATCGTCACGGCGGCGCTCCCTTCTCGTCCCCGGGCGCTACGCCGAGGCGATTTATTCCGGTGGAAGTTATCGGCTAGCGGGATAAGCGTCAATTTATCCGCCAATACGTTAACCAATTTCTTTGATGAGCACAGAACATTGCAGAACAATGGCGGCCGGCGGATCGAGGGGCGGGGGCCGCCGAGAAGCTCACCTTCGCGGCGAGCACGCCAATTACGAGCAGCTCAACCTCGGACTCGTGCAGAAAATCGATACCGGCATATTTCTCGGGCGTCGAGGCGCGACATCATAAATGTGCTCGATTTGAGGTACCTGATACGCAACCGCACCGGGGTCGGCATCGGGGCGCCGCAATACGGTCCGCGTCGCGCCGACCTCGCCGGGCTGACGCAAAGTTTCTAGGAGGTCATCGATGAAACGATTGCCGGGTTTGGCGTGATGCAGCCGGTACCGACTCTGTCGATTGTCACGCTGTTCCTTAACGCCGACATCATCGTCAAGGGCGTGCTGCTGGTGCTGTTGGCCGCCTCGGTCTGGAGCTGGGCGGTGATTGTCGACAAGGTGTGGCGGCTCGGCACGGTGAGCCGGGCGGCGCGGGTGCATGAGGCGCGCGCCGCTGCCGCCGGCTCGGCCGTCGAGTTGTTGAGCGGCGCGGTAGAAGCGGGCGATCCGGCGGGGCACGTGCTGATGGCCGGGGTCCGCGAAAACGCCGTCGAGGTGGGGGCTAATTTCGAAAGCATCAGCGAGCGGCGGGAGCGGATCGAGCGCGCGATGCGCCTCGCGCTCAACGGTGAGATGCGGCGGCTCGAAAGCAATCTGCCGTTCCTCGCGACGCTCGGCTCGTCGGCACCGTTCATCGGCTTGTTCGGCACCGTGTGGGGCATCATGCGCAGCTTCGCCGGCATCGCCGCGGCCAACAACACCAGTCTGGCGGTGGTCGCACCGGGCATCGCCGAGGCGCTGTTCGCGACGGCGATGGGGCTCGCGGCGGCGATCCCGGCGGTCATCGCCTACAACAAGTTCAGCGTTGAACTGGGGCGGCTGGCCGGCCGCCTGCAGGGGATGATCGGCCGCTCCGGCGGGCTCTTGGCCCGCCCAACAGGGCCTTGAGGAGGGTCGAGCCATGGCCCTGCCGTTGCGGCCCGCGCCCGAACCGGACGCCGACCAGGATTGGAACCAGTATCAGCCGCTCGCCGAGATCAACGTGACGCCGATGGTCGACGTCATGCTGGTGCTGCTGATCATCTTTATGGTGACGGCGCCGCTGCTCACGGTCGGGGTGCCGCTCCACCTGCCGAAGACCAGCGCCGCGGAGCTGACCCAGCCGAAGGAGCCGATCGTGCTGAGCCTCGACGCCGCCGGCGGCACGTTTATCGGCAATGACCGGATCGAGGAGAGCGATCTCAAGAGCCGACTGGCCGGGCTCGCGCAGGAAGACCCCGAGCGCATCGTCTATGTGCGCGGCGACCGCACGATCAGCTACGCCCGGCTGATGGACACGCTCGGGGTCGTCAGCAGCGCCGGGTTCACCAAGGTGTCGCTGCTGGCCGAGGGGGCCAAGCCGCAGTGAGCCGTCGCTTTGCTCTCGCCTTCGGTGCGCCTCTGACCGCTTCGATCGCGGGGCACGCCGCTATTGTCGTGCTGTTGATCCTGTTTGTCGGACGAGTGGCACCGCCGGTGCTGCCGCCGCCAAAACCGGCGATCGAGATCGCGCTGGCGCCGCCGCCGCAACTGCAACCGCCGTCTCCGGCGGTTGCCGAGCCGCCGCCGCCGGCACTGCCGCCGCCAGTCGTCAAGTCCGAGCCGCCACCGCCGCCGCCACATCCGCGCGCCAAGCCG
>JBLMXS010000121.1:0-5223 GCA_050257895.1 Thiohalocapsa sp. | reverse complement strand
GTGGGCGATCCGCTTTGTCGAGAACGAGGAGCGCTCGTCGCGACGCTGGTATGGCGGCGCGATCGGCCGCGTCACCTTCGACGGCAACATGAACACCGGCCTGACCTTGCGCACGATGCGGATGAAGGAAGGCGTCGCCGAGGTGCGCGCCGGCGCCACGCTGCTGTTCGACAGCGACCCCGATGCCGAGGAGGAGGAAACCCGCCTCAAGGCGTCGGCACTGTTCGCCGCGGTGCGCGGCCCGGCGCACGCGACCGTGCGCCCGGCCGCCGCGACGGCGCGCCCGGCGTCGGCGTATGCCGCGAAGGGGGGCCGCGTGCTGCTGGTCGACCACGAGGATTCGTTCGTCCACACGCTGGCCGGGTATATCCGCACCACCGGCGCCGAGGTGACGACGTTGCGCCATGATTTCGCGCGGGCGCGGCTCGCGGCGGGGCTGCGGCCTGACCTCGCGGTGCTGTCGCCGGGGCCCGGCCGGCCCGAGGATTTCGCGATGCGCGCGACCCTCGACCTGCTCCTGGCGCACCGCGTGCCGGTGTTTGGCGTGTGCCTCGGGCTGCAGGGGATCGTCGAGTATTTCGGCGGCGCGCTCGGTGTGCTCGACACCCCGATGCACGGCAAGCCGTCGGCGGTGCGCAGCTTGCCGAGCCGGATCTTGCGCGGCCTGCCCGAGCGCTTCACGGTGGGCCGTTACCACTCGCTCTACGCGCTGCGCGAGCGGCTGCCGGCGGTGCTGTCGGTCGCCGCCGAAACCGAGGCCGACGCGGTCATCATGGCGATTGAGCACCAATCGCTGCCGATCGCCGCAGTGCAGTTCCACCCCGAATCGGTGATGACCGCGCCCGGCGACATCGGCATGCCGATCATCACCGCCGCCCTCGCCCTGGCATGCCCGCAGGCCGCCGCGGCGGAGTAACTGCGATCCGAACAGACCCCGGGTCAGGACCAGCCCCGGCATAGGTCAGCGCCCCTCACCCTGTCCCTCTCCCCGCAAGCGCCGCAAGCGGGGAGAGGGGCGGCTTTGGTGAGGGGGAGGCTGGAGGCAGGGTCATGCCCGGCCATGACGATCCTTGGAATGACGCGCGGTTCAGAACATCCGGTCGAGGGCGTCGCGCTTGATCTCGACCGGGTAACGCTTGCGCAGCGCCTCGGTGAAAGCGCCGGCAATCTCGGCCTTCTGTTGCTCTGCCAGTTGCGTTTCGAGCTGCTTGGCTTCGGCCTCGGGCACCGTCTCGGGCGACTGGACCTCCTTCAGCTGCGCAACATAGGCGCCGGTCTCGGCGTCGGCGGTGACGACATCGCCGGGCTTGGCGGCAAACAATTTCGCGACCAGCGCCGGCGGCACCTTCTGGCCTGGCGCCGGATGGCGCGACATCGGCACCGCCGCCAAGAGGGTCAGGCCCTTGTCGCCGGCCGCCTTGGCGAGCGTGACGTCAGGCGTGACGGCGGCCTTCAGGTCGGCTGCTTCTTTTGCCGCCTTCTGTTGCTTCTCGTCGGCCTGCCAGGCGGCGATCGCCTTGTCCTTGACGTCCGCCAGCGGCCGCACCTGCGGCGGCGTCACCTTGTCGACATGCACCGCGAAGATGGCGCCGTTGTCGGTATCGATGATGCGGCTGGTGTCGCCCTCCTTCGTCGCGAATGCCGCCTTCAGCACCTGGTCGGGGGCGACCGGCAATTGCACCGGCTTACCGTCGGGATCGTGGCCGCTGTCGTCAACAGCCGCGATCGGGGTCGCTGTGAGGCCGAATTTGCCGGCGACCTCGGCCAGGTTCGCGCCGCCCGCCAGCGCGTCGTCGGCCTGGTTGGCGACCTTGTCGAGGCGGTCGGTCGCCTCCCGCAATTTCAGCGCCTTCTCGATCTTGGGCTTGGCTTCCGCAAAGCTCTGTGTCGTCGCCGGCTCGATCTTGACGACGCGCAGGATGTGCCATCCGGCGGGGCTTTTGACTGGCTCGCTCGCCTTGTCGGGCGGCAATTCGAACGCGACGTCGCCAAGCTCGTGCGGGATCTCCTGGCGATTGAGCAGGCCGAGATCGACGGTGTCGGGGTCCTGCCCGAGCTCCTTCGCCACCGCCGTCCAATCCTTGCCGGCCGCGATCTCCGCTTCGGCCTGTTTCGCCTTGTCCTCGGATGGCGCCAGCAGCTGCTGGATCTCGCGCTGTTCGGGCGTCGCGAACTCGTCCTTGTGCTGGTCGTATTGCTGGCGAAGCTTGTCCTCGGGGATCTCCGCCGAATCCTGGACGTCGGCGGGGCTGAGGCTCGCGACGGTCAACGCGCGGAACTCCGGGGCGCGGAACAGGTCGGGGTTGGCCTTGTAGAATTTTTCCAGGTCGGCGTCGCTCGGGGTGCCGACGCCGCTGACCGAAGCCGCCGGCACCTCGACGATGTCGGCGACGCGCTTCTCGTTGCGGTAGCGATAGAGCGTCTCGATGACCGGGCGCGGCGCGGTGGCGCCGGCGGTGATCGCCTGCAGCATCTCGCCGCGCGGGATGTCGCGGCGCAGCCGCGCCACCAGCTGGTCCTCGCTCATCCGGTTCATCGCCAGCAGCTGGGCGAACCGCTGTCGGTCGAACTGGCCGTTTGGCGCGCGGAACGCCGGGTTGGCGTAGATCGCGGCGCGGATCGTGTCGTCCGAGACGTCGAGGCCGAGCCGCGCCGTCTCCTGGTCTAACAGGCTGCGGTCGATCAGCTGATGCAGCAGATTGTCGACGAGGCCGAGCTGCTTCGCCTGCTGGCGGTCGAAGCTCGGGCCGAGCTGCGCCCGCAGCCGCTGCAGGGTCGGCTCCAGCGTCTGTTCGAGCGCCTGGGCGCGGATGCTGTTGTCGCCGACCGTCGCGATGACGGTGTCCGGCGAATGGCTCCCGCCGAAATAGTCGGAACGGGTGTAGATGCCCCAGAAGCCGAACGACACGATCAACAGCCCGAACAGGATTTTGACGATGATGGATCCGGCGCGGCCGCGGATCGCTTGCATCATTGGCATAAGAAAGCTCGGCTCCAGCGGGTTCGCGGCGGCGTCATCGGCGGCGCTCCGGGTTGGCGGCCTGTCGGTTGACCTGTACGAAACCCGGTGTGATCGTAGCCGCGCAACATAATGAGCGTCCGCCGCCGCCGCAACCGGGCTACCGACACCGCATTGGCGCCGGCCGCGCCGCCATCACCGGGAGGGGAAATGGCTGATCGAAAACAGCTTGTCGCCGGCAACTGGAAAATGAACGGGCGCGGCGCCGACGGGCTCGACCTAGCGCGGGCGCTGTCCTCGCACGCCGCTGCCAACGCCGCTGCCAACGCCGCTGGGAGGCAGCGCTGCGACCTCCTGGTGTGTCCGCCCTTTACGCTGCTCCTGGCGGTCGGCGAGGCGCTCTCCGGCAGCGGCATCGCGCTTGGCGGGCAGGACTGCCACGCCGCGCCTTCCGGCGCCTTCACCGGCTCGATCAGCGCCGAGATGCTCAAGGATTGCGGCTGCAGCCACGTCATCCTCGGCCATTCCGAACGCCGGCACGGGCTCGGCGAGAGCGACGCCGACGTCAAGGCCAAGGCGGCGGCGGCGTGGCGCGCCGGGCTCGTCGCGATCGTCTGTGTCGGCGAGACGCGGGCCGAGCGCGAGGCCGGGGATGCTGTCGCGGTCGTCTCGCGCCAGATCGCGGGCTCGCTGCCAAGTGGTTCGGCCAACGGCGGCGCCGACGCCGAACGCCTCGTCATCGCTTATGAGCCGGTATGGGCGATCGGCACCGGGCTGACGCCGACCACCACCGACATCGCCGAGATTCACGCCGCGATCCGCCGTCAGGTCCCGCCCGGCACGCGCATCCTCTACGGTGGCTCGGTCAACCCGAAAAACGCCGCCGAGATACTCGCCCTGCCGGAGGTCGACGGCGCGCTGGTCGGCGGCGCCAGCCTCAAGGCCGAAGATTTCTGGGCGATCGCCGAGGCCGCCCGCTGATTTCGGCGGTCAAGCTGTGCAAAGGGCGACAACATGCGGCCTAGCCACCTGCCTTGATACCGCCTACATAGAGCCGGAACTCCCGGACTGCAGCACCGCCAGCCTATGATCGTCATCCTGTTCGTCATCCATGTCCTGATTGCGCTGGCGCTGATTGGCGTCGTCATGCTGCAGAAGAGCGAGGGCGGCGCGCTCGGCATGGGCGGCGGCGGCATGTCCGGCTTCATGACCGGCCGCTCGACCGCCAATCTCTTGACCCGCACCACCGCGATCCTCGCCGCGGCGTTTTTCGTCACCAGCATCCTGCTCGTCGAGTTGAGCGGTGCCCTGAGCAGCGGCACGCCGCGCTCGATCATCGATCAGGGGCCGCCGCCGGGGACACCGCTGATCCCGGCCGCGCCGGTGCCGCTGCCCGGTACTCCCGCGGCCCCCGCCCCGGCGACGCCCGCTGCGCCGGTCGGTCCGAGTGCGCCGCTCGCGAAGTGACGGTTCGCGGCCACCGGGAGGCGTGCGACGGTAAGCTGTAGGGCGAAAAAGGGCGGCGGAGCCGGCCGCATTCCGCCATGTCGCGGTTCCGACGGCGGAATGGGCTTCGCTTTTGCGCCCTACGGAGCGGCAAGGGCAAAACCCTGTTGGAGTTAGTGAAACGGCAGCGCGCTGCGTGATCGACGAGTTTGCCGTGGGAGGACCGCGGCGGTTGCTATACACTGAAGGTCCATGACGCGGTTCATCTTCATCACCGGCGGCGTGGTTTCCTCCCTCGGCAAGGGGCTGTGCTCGGCGGCGCTCGGGGCGCTGCTGCAGTCGCGCGGCTTCAAGGTGAGGCTGCGCAAGCTCGACCCCTACCTCAATGTCGATCCCGGCACGATGAGCCCCTACCAGCACGGGGAAGTCTACGTGACCGACGACGGCGCCGAGACCGATCTCGATCTCGGCCATTACGAGCGCTATGTCGGGGTCGCCGCCCGCAAGAGCGACAGCGTCACCACCGGGCGCATCTATTCGACCGTCATCAGCCGCGAGCGCAAGGGCGAGTATCTAGGCGCGACGGTGCAGGTCATCCCGCACGTCACCGACGCGATCAAGGAATTCATCGAGGCCGACCTGTCGGACGAGGATTTCGTCCTGTGCGAGATCGGCGGCACCGTCGGCGACATCGAAAGCCTGCCGTTTCTCGAAGCGATCCGCCAGCTCGGCAACGAATTGGGCCGCGAGCGGGTAATGTTCGTGCACCTGACATTGGTGCCGTGGATCGAGTCGGCCGGCGAACTCAAGACCAAGCC
>JBLMXS010000120.1:0-17354 GCA_050257895.1 Thiohalocapsa sp. | reverse complement strand
CCGCAATTGACGGGAAACCATCTCGCTTAGCGGCCATGGAGCGTAAATCCATCTTTTCCCAGGCCGCAATATATTTCTGATCTTCTTTGTCCCAAGGTTCGGTCGTCCATGGCGGAAGGGCTCGGCCAGATTCGGCAAAGCGTTTAATGGTTTCCGGATCAATGTCCTGCACTACCCTGCGAATTTTAGCTAACATAAAGCGTTCGTATTTGTGATACTCCTCCTGGTTCGGATTGCGGACCAGCCACGAAAACCGAACAACTTGCTCATATCGGTCTCGTACCAATGACATTGTAGGAGGGATGAGTTCCCACGTCGCGTCCATCCGAATGGCGTTACTCGTCACCTCTGCGATGTGCATCATTCGGA
The DNA here is from genome assembly GCA_050257895.1 of Thiohalocapsa sp. Lineage (GTDB taxonomy): Bacteria > Pseudomonadota > Alphaproteobacteria > ATCC43930 > CGMCC-115725 > DATARH01. Next base: position 16,985 of record JBLMXS010000120.1, on the reverse strand, counting down.
TTATAAGATAGTCGAGACTTCCATCTTCGATTGGGACGCGCTTTCTAGCATCTTCTCGGAACGCCTCCCAAACTCGCTCGTCAAGTTCGCAAAGTGCAGCTACATAGGGGTTATTCACCAGCGGCCCGAGATGCTCCCGCGGATCGAATGTATCGGGCATGTACGTCAGCTCATCACTGCATGGGGCTGTACAACGTCCGGATCGATGGAGCGGTCTCCTATGCGACGGCGATGGCTGGCAATCGGCATCTGCTTAAAACGCCTCCAGCCCGAGAATCCCGTCGACCGGGTCGAGGGTGGAGATCACACGCTTGCCGATCAGTTCGCGCAATGTCTCCGAGGTGCCGCCGCCGAGCGTGCCGTAGCGGGCGCCGCGATAGAAGCGCGAGACCGGGAATTCGTCTGTGAAGCCATAGCCGCCGTGCACCTGGATGGCTTCGCTGGTGACGCGCAGCGCCATCTCGTTGACCGTCACCTTGGCGGCGGCCGCCAAGAGCGGGTCGGGGAACGGGTCGGCGCCGGCGGCGGCGCGGTAGAGGATCGAGCGCGAGGCTTCGATGTCGCGGTACATCTCGGCGATCTTCCAGCGCATCCCCTGGAAATCGCCGATGGCGCGGCCGAAGGCGCGGCGGTCCTTGACGTATTTGACCGCCTCTTCGAGCGCCCCCTCGGCCAGCCCCAGCGAGATCGCCGGGTTGAGCACGCGCTGCGTGTTGAAGGCGCTCAAAAGCTTCCTGAAGCCGTCTTCGAGGACGAGGTTCTCCGGCGGCAGCTCGACGTCCTCGAAGCGGATCTCATGCAGGTTCTCGCCGCCCATCGTGTGGTAGGTGCCGGTGACCGAGAAGCCGGGCGCCCCCTTCTCGACCAAGACGCAGCCGATGCCCTCGCGCCCCGGCTTTTTGTCGATGCGCGTAAAGACGACGAACATCGCCGCCTCGGGCGCGCGGCTGATCAGCGTCTTGACGCCGTTGAGCTTGAGGCGGTTGCCGACGCGGTCGACATTGGTCTTGTAGCTGGCCACGTCGGTGCCGGCGTCGGGCTCGGTCATGCAGATCGCCAGGATCGCCTCGCCGCTGCACACTTGCGGCAGGATGCGGCGCTTGATCGCCTCCGGCGCGTAATGCGAGATGATGCGCGTCTGCACCCCGACCTCGCCGAGCACCGCCATCGCCGTCACGTAGCAGGCCTTGGCGATCTCCTCGAGCACGAGGGCGGTGTCGAACACCGGCAGGCCGAGCCCGCCATACTCCTCCGGCACCGCCATCCCGAGCACGCCCAATTCGGCGAGCTGCTTCATGTTGTCCCACGGGAAGGTGCCGTCCATCCAGCGCTGGGCGCGCTCGCGAAACTCGCCCTGCGCCAGGGCCCGCACGCTTTCGGTGAATTGGCGCTGCTCGTCGCTCAGGGTCGGGAACACGGGGCGAGTGTCCTTCTGCAGGGAAAACTTATTGCGTCACCCTCTGTGCCCCAACCACACAGCGCCGGCAATGCCCTACTGGCGGACCTCCCGCCGGCAGCTGCCGGCGGGAGATCCGGCGGCGACCGAATTCAGCGGTTGCGGCCGAACCGCACCTCGCTGCGGCGCCATTCGCCCATCTCGCGGGAGCGGCGCTCGCGACGCGTCCCCTCGGACGGACGGGTCGCATGCATGCTGCGCATCGCTCGCCGTCCGGTCACCTGCACCCAGCCGCGGTGGATCACGTATTTCTGGGCGTAGCCGCCGCTCAGCACCTCGAACGGCGCGCGGGCGTGACCCTGGACGTCGATGGCGCCCTGCGCGTGCTGGTGTGCAAACCAGTTCGGCGTGACGAAATCGGTGACCAGCGTCTTGCCGACGGTGTAGGCGTAATGGTCGCTCTCGACCGGGTCGCAGATCTCGCCGGCCCAGAAGGTGCCGTGGGGATCCTGGTAGGCGCTGTTGAGCCAGGGGTCGACCGCCATCTCGCAGAGCTCGTGCGTGGCGCCGACGCTGATGCTGGCGTTGTCAGCCTGCAATGTCTTCACAAAGACCTTCGAGATCGGCAGCCCCTCATTGGTGAGATCGTGATAGGCCAGCGCCTCCGCCTGATCGCTGTCGTCGAGAAACACCAGCCACCAGCTGCCTGCAGGGGGCGGCTGATCGCCGTTCGAATGAAAGGCAAACTCGACGGCGTCGACGCCCCATGCCGGGCGGAGGTCGCGGTTCCACTGCTGTGCGAAATCCGGCAGCATGTCGCGGATCTCCGCATCACTTATCGCCGTCGCTTCGTTGATCACTGCAATTTGCGGCATCTCTTCCTCCCTTTGCTCCAGGTCGTAATGAGGCGCCGCGCTTCGCAGTTCTTCTGTTAACCACAATTCATCGGCGCCTCCTATTAGGATGCGCCGCTCTTTTGATTTCACAAGTCTTGAAAGAAGAGATACAGTGCCTAACGCTTTGTTGATAATGTTTGAACTAGACTGTGATTAGCATTTAAACAGTATACGGTGGCTTCGGCGAAGGACACTCGGGGGGGGCCCGGCGCCCCTTCTCACCATTGCCAATCGAGGAGATGCCTGACGGCCTCGCGCATCTCTGCTTCGATCGAGCCGAGACCGGCTCGCTGCATGATGCGGTCCCAGCCCGCGGCCGCGTGCTGCAGCGGCGCGAGCAGCGGGCCGGCGCCCATCCGGTCGAGCCAGGAGGAAAGGTCGCGCGAGGCGAACATCGCCAGGACCAGCGTGCCGATAAGCGTCAGCGCCAGCACCTGGCGCGGCGAGCCGCCATGCCGCCGCAACGCCAGCGGGATCGCATCGGCGCTCGGTGCCGCGACGACAACCGGCAAGTCCCGTTCAACCGCAACCATCACTCAGCCTCAGAACCGGAAATAGATGAACGGGGCGACGCCCTCGGGGCCGATGGCGTTGATGATTGCGACGAGAAAGCCGGCGGCGGCGCCGAGTCCCCATACCGGCGTGCGCTCGAACAGCGCCGCAACCCGGCCGAACAGGGTAGGCGGCACGAACTGCCCGGCCATCCCGAGCGCGATCAGGCCGAGGACGAACGGTCCGGCCTGCTGCAGGCCGTCGCCCCAGCCGGCGGCGAAGCCGGTGAGATAGAGCCGCGCCATCTCGAAATCCTCGGCCCGGAAGAAGATCCAGGCGAGGCAGACGAAGTGGAACACGATCACCGTCGCGACGATGCGGCCGAGCGGAGTCTGCGAGCGTCGCCCGAGCCATCGTTCGATCAGGGGCTCGATCAGCCGCTCGACCGCCAGCCCGCCACCGTGCAAGCCGCCCCAGGCGACGAATTTCCAGGCGGCGCCGTGCCACAACCCGCCGAGCAGCATCGTCACCAGGAGGTTGCGGTAGGTCTTGAGCCGCCCGCGCCGATTGCCGCCCAATGGCTTGTAGAGGTAGTCGCGCAGCCAGTTCGACAGCGAGATGTGCCAGCGCCGCCAGAAGTCGCGCAGCCGCTCGGCGCGGTAGGGCTGGTTGAAATTGGCCGGGAAGCGGAACCCGAGCAGCGCCGCCAGCGCGATCGCGATGTCGCTATAGGCGCTGAAGTCGCAATAAATCTGCACCGCGTAGCCGTAGGTCGCGAGCAGTAGGTCGGGGCCGCCATAGGCGGTCGGCTCCGCGAAGACTGGGTCGACGAGCCCGCTCGCGACGTAGTTGGCGATCACCACCTTCTTGAACAGGCCGCCGAGGATCAAGAGCAGCGCCGGCGCGATCGGGATCGGCTCGGCCGAGGGGCGTTCGAGCTGCGGCAGAAAATAGGCGGCGCGCACAATCGGCCCGGCCACCAGCTGCGGGAAGAATGACATGTAGAGCGCCATGTCGAGCGGGTTGCGGCAGACCCGCGCGTCGCCGCGATAGACGTCCACCAGGTAGGAGATGCCGTGGAAGGTGAAGAACGAGATGCCGACCGGCAGCAGGATCTCGAGGAACGGCAATTCGTGCGTCAGGCCCAACAGATGCGCCAGCCGGTTGGCGCTCGATACAAAGAAATCGAAATATTTGAAGGTGCCGAGCAGCCCGAGATGCAGCCCGATCGCGACGCCGAGGACGAGACGCTGCCGCTCAGGCCGGCGGACGGCGCCGATCAGCCGGCCGCCGAGGTAGCTGAGCGCCGTGCTGAACGCCAAGAGGAACAGGAAGCGCCAGTCCCACTGCGCGTAGAAATAGTAGCTGGCGGCGACCAGCACCGCCTTCTTCGCCCAAAAGCGCGTCTCGAGCGCCGCCATCGCCGCCGCGACGACGAGGAAGAACAACAGAAAAGCGGTCGTCGGAAACAGCATCGGGCGCCCCCCAAGCGAATCGGTTCTATCGGCCCCGACGTCCGGCGGCAAGCCGCCGATCGTGTCCGCGCCGCGATCGCTCCGCCGCGCCGCGGTCGACGAATTCGATTTGCATCGCCTTCTCAGGCCAAGCAGAATCGGCGGCGCAGGGTTCTGGCGGGGAGTAGGCGCCGTGAGTGTATCGGGTCGGCTGGGCGGCGCCGGGCGGCTGGGTGCGCGCCCCGTGCTGTTTCTTGCGTTGTTTGTGTTGTTTGCGCGGTGCGGTGCCGGCACGTATGCCCAGGAGCCGCCGGCGGCGACCCCGGCGACGCCCGCTGTTGCTGCTCCAGCTCCTGCGGCTCCCGCTCCTGCGGCCCCCGCGGCTCCTACCACAATCGTCGTGTTCGGCGACAGCCAGGCTGCCGGGGTGGCGCGGGGCCTGCAGCGGGTCCTGGTCGAGGATCCGCGCTACCGCGTGCTCAACCGCACGCATGCCGGCGCCGCGCTGGTGCACGGCGAGCGCGAGTGGCTGATGCCGGTCGAGCGGTTTGCCGAGCGGGAGAAGGCGGACATCGCGGTGGTCATGTTCGGCGCCAACGACCGGCTTTCGATCCCGGCCGAAGGTGGCGGGTACCTGCGCTTTCGCGACGAGGGCTGGCGCGAGGCCTATGCCGGCCGGGCCGACAAGATCCTGACCCTGTTGTCCGGCGCCGGCTTGCGCGTCATCTGGTGCGGCAACCCGATCGCGCGCAGCTCCACCTATTCCGAGGACATGAGCTACATCAACGACATCTTGGCCGGCGAAGCGGCGCATTACGGAGCGCAGTTCGTGCCGCTGTGGACTGCCGTCGCCGATCAGCAGGGCCACTATGCCGCGTTCGGCAAGGACCGCGGCGGCGTGACGACGCGGATGCGCGCCGATGACGGCATCCATTTCACCGCCGCCGGCTACGAGTTGATCGCGGAAAAGCTCGTCGACCTGCTGTCGACCTCCGCCGCCAACGCGCGCTGATGCCGCAAACGCCGCCGGGCAACGACCCGCCGCTCGATCCGCGGCTGCACGCGTACAGCCCCGATCTTGCCGATGCCCGGCTGCGCGGCCGGGTCGCCGCATCGCGCTTTGTCGCAGGCCGCCCGGCGCGCGTCGTCGCCGGCCGCGTTCCGGTTCGCCGCCGGCCGCAGCCCCGCGCGAGCGCCGCCGAGACCGAGACGTTCTACCATTACGGCGAGCCGCTGCTGGTCTTCGAGGAGGCGGACGGACAGGCCTGGTGCCAATCGCTCGAGGACGGCTATGTCGGCTATGTCGCGGCGCACGACATCGCGCTCGGCGAGCCGCCGCCGCCGACGCATGTCGTCGCGACGCTCGGCTCCTATCTCTACCCGGCCCCCGACCTGCGGTGGTCGCCGTCCGACTTCCTGCCGCGCCACAGCCGGTTGGTCGTCGTCGAGCCAAGGCAGGGGCTGACGACGCGCGGCACCGACTATGCCAGGCTCGACACCGGCGGCTTTCTGCCATCGGCTTGCCTCGCGACGGCGCCGCCGCGTTCGTCCTCGCTCTCGGAGGCGGCGGCGCTCTATCTCGGCGCCCCCTATCTGTGGGGCGGCCGCAGCTTTCTCGGCATCGACTGCTCCGGGCTGGTGCAGAGCGCCTTTCGCGACCTCGGCATCGTCGTGCCGCGCGACACCGACCTGCAGCGCGAGGCGATCGGCGAGCCGGTCGAAGCAACCGGCGTCGCCGCGCTGCGGCCGGACGACCTGCTGTACGTGCCAGGCCACGTGCTGATCCATGCCGGCGACGGCCTCGTCATCCACGCCGACGGCGCCAGCATGACGGTGCGCCGCGACCACCTCGACGACTTGGTTCGCGCCGGCCGCATCGCCTGGGACAACATCGTCGTCCGCCGCCATCATCCCTGAATGCCCCTGTCCGCCACGGGGGAAAGAGGGTCGGGTGAGGGGGCGATTCCAGAGCGCTTGAGGTTCTACCCGCGATGGGCCCCTCCCTCTCCCCCATTGCGGGAGAGGGAGTTATCGCAGCGGCGGCTTGACCGGTCGCGGCCGGCTTGCGAGAAACCGGCATGCCGTCCGGACTTCCCAACCTTGGCGCGCCGCCGCCGATCCTCGCCAACAAGGACCATGGCGCCCCCTCGGTGTTCGAGCCGGCCAACCTGCTGCGCGAGGCGCGGCGGCAGAAGCGGCTGCGGGAAGCAAGCGTGCCCGATATCTGCCTGCTCGACCCCGACGGCGACATCGTGCGGGCATTGCAGCGCGAGAGGAGAGCGACGCCGTCGCCCGCCTGGGCCTGCTACCACACCGAATTGTTCGAGTTCGAGCAGGAGGGGATGCGCTTCGGCATCATCGGCTGCGCCGTCGGCGCCTCCTTCGCCGCGCTGGTCGCCGAGGAATTGTTCGCCTCCGGCTGCCGCTTTCTCGTCAGCATCACCTCGGCGGGGCAGATCGCGGCGAGAGGCCAGCCGCCTTATTTTGTCGTGATCGACCGTGCCGTCCGCGACGAAGGCACCAGCTACCACTACCTGCCGGCCGAGGAGTTTGCGGCGGCGGATCCCGCTCTCGTCGCGATGGCGATAGCGGCACTCACGGGAAGTGTCTGGCGCTGCCATCACGGCGCCGCCTGGACCACGGATGCGCCGTTCCGCGAAACCGCGGCGGCGATCGAGCATTGGCGCGCCCGCGACATCCTGGCGGTCGAGATGGAGGCGGCGGCCCTTTACGCGTTCTCGCGGGCGCGCGGCAAGCCGGTGCTGTGCCTGGCGCATGTCACGAACCAGATGGCGGTCAACGCCGGCGACTTCGAAAAAGGCGAGGCCGACGGCGCGCACGCCTCGCTCGGGGTCATCGCCGCGGTGGCGCGGGCCTGGCACAGCAGGCGATGATCGCCGGACGCGCCGTTCGCTGCGCCGTCGCCATCATGGCGAAGGCGCCGCGACCGGGCGAGGTCAAGACGCGCCTGGTGCCGCCGCTGTCGCCGGCCGAGGCGGCGGCGCTATCCGCGGCGTTCATCCGCGACATCGCCGCCAATATCGTGGCCGCTGCTTCCGACGCCGCGATCGACGGGTATGTCGTCTTCTCGCCGCCGGGATCGGAGGCGGCGCTGGCGCCGCTGCTGCCGGCCGGCGTCGGGCTGCTGCCCTCGCGGCGAATCGGTCTCGGCGCCAGCTTGCTGGATGCCGCGATCGACCTCTTGGATGCTGGCTATGGCGGGGTTTGCCTCGTCAACGCCGACAGCCCGACCCTACCGACCCAAGTGCTGGCCGCGGCGGCGCGCACGCTGCTGATGCCTGGCGATCGCGTGGTGCTCGGCCCCTCCGATGACGGCGGTTATTACCTGATCGGCGTGAAGGCGCCGCACCGCCGCCTCTTCGAGGACATCGCCTGGAGCACAGAGGTCGTGTTTCGCCAGACCACCGAACGCGCCGCCGAGCTCGGCCTCGCGGTGACCACCCTCCCGCTGTGGTACGACGTCGACGACGTCGCATCGCTGCGCCGGCTCTTGGCCGAGCTCGACGCGGAACCTGCCCCGGCCTGCTCGGCCCCGCACACGCGAAGGGCGGCGCGCCCGCTTGCCTCGCGCTTGTGAAGCGGGCCCGCCTCCTCGCGCTGCTCGGCTGCGCTTTCCTGCTGCTGCTGCTGACCGCGGTCGGTCTCGCTCTGCAGCAGGGCGGCGACCTCGAGGGCTTTATCGCGGCAGCGCTGGCGCAGGGTGCGGTCTATCTGGCTGCGCTCGGCCTGGTCTGGCGATGGGCGGCGGCGCGCGGGGTCGTCGCCGTGATCCTCGCAACCGCCGTCGCGATGCGGCTCGCCGTCCTCTTGGCGCCGCCCTTCCTGTCGACCGACATCTACCGCTACGTGTGGGACGGGCGGGTCATCGCCGCCGGCATCAATCCCTACCGCTACATCCCGACTGACCCGCACCTCGCTTCCCTGCGCGACGCCGCGATCTTCCCTAACATCAACCGCAGCACCTACGCCCGGACGATCTACTCGCCGCTTGCCGAGGTCATCTTCTACGGCGTGACGCGCGTCAGCGAGCGCCTGGTCGCGATGAAAGCTGCGATGACGGCGTTCGACCTCGCCGCGATGGCGCTTTTGCTCGCGGCGCTGATGGCGTCACGGCAGCCGCCCGCCCGCATCGTCGTCTACGCCTGGCACCCGCTGCCGCTGTGGGAGTTCGCCGGCAGCGGCCACATCGACGCGGCGCTCGTCGCCTGCGTCGCCTTGGCGCTGTGGGCGCGGCTGGGAGGCGGCCGCCTGCTGACCGGGCTGGCGCTGGCCGGCGCAACGCTGGTCAAGCTCTACCCGGCATTGCTGTTGCCCGCGCTGTGGCGGCGCTGGGACTGGCGGATGCCGGCCGTGTTCGCGGCCGCGGTCGCGCTCGCATACCTGCCGTTTCTCGGCGTCGGCTGGCGCATCTTCGGGTTTGTGCCGGGCTATGTCGGCGAAGAAGGCTTCGCCTCGGGCGGCGGCTTCTACCTGCTCGGGCTGGTGCGGGCGGCGGCGCCCGCCGGCGCCTTCCCGACGCTCGCCTATATCGCGGCCGCCGGGCTGTCGTTGATCGCTCTCGCCTTCGCGATTGCGCTATCGCGGCTCGCCGACCGCGACCCGGTCTTTGCCGCGACGCTGCTCGCGGCCGCCTTCATGCTGCTGCTGTCGCCGCACTATCCTTGGTACTTCGCTTGGCTGCTCGTCTTCGCCTGCCTGATGCCGTCGCTGTCATTGCTATGGTTGACGGTGGCGAGTTTCCTGCTCTACTTGGTCCCAGTGGGGTCGCAACTGGTCCGCGACCGGCATCGATTGCTTGTCGAATCCGTTCTTTACCTGCCGTTTGTCGCGCTGGCCGGGCTCGACTTGTGGCGCCGGTCACGCAAGCAGGATCAGGAGCAGCTGAGGCATGGCGACAGTAAAGGCTGAGGCCGATCCGCGGCGCTATTTCGAAGCGGTCACCACCGAGCGCGGCGCCGTCGCGGAAGCCGAGCCGGTCTGCCTTTATCTTGAGACGACAAACCGCTGCAACCTGTTGTGCACGACCTGCCCGCGCACCTTCGAGACGCTCGAGCCGCCCGGCGACATGAGCTGGGAATTGTTCGCCGCGATCGTCGACCAGGTTCCGAACATCGCCCGCGTCGTGCTGCACGGCGTCGGCGAGCCGATGATGGTGCCTTCCCTGCCGCGCATGATCCGCTATCTGAAGGCGCGCGGCACCTACGTCCTGTTCAACACCAACGGCACGTTGCTGACCGAGAAGAAGGGCCGCGACCTGATCGACAGCGGGCTCGACGAGCTGCGCGTCTCGCTCGACGCGGCCGAACCTGTTGCGTTCAGGCTGGTGCGCGGCCGCGACATGTTCGCCCGCATCGTGCGGCGGGTGCGCGCCTTCCGCGCGCTGCAGCGCGAGTTGGGGGCGACGACCCCGCGCATCTCGCTGTGGCTGACCGGCTTGAAGGAGACGGTCGGCCAGCTCGCCGACTTCGTGCGGCTGGCGCACGAGATCGACGTCCGGGAAGTCTATCTGCAGCGCCTCGTCTATTTCCCCGAAGGGCAGGGGATGGCCCGACCGGACCAGGCCCTGTTCGCCGGCAATGACGACAGCGACGGCCGCCTGATCCGCGAGGCCCAGGCGCTGGCGTCGCGGCTCGGGATCGTGTTCAACGCGTCGGGCGCCACCGATCCGGCCGGCAGCCTCAAGCCCGGCGAGGGCGGGCAGCCGTGGTCGCTGTGCCGGCGGCCGTGGAGCCTCATGTACGTGACCTCGCATGGCCGCGTGCTGCCGTGCTGCATCGCGCCGTTCTCGATGCGCGGCTACAATTCGTTCACCCTAGGCGACGCGACGCAGGAGAATTTGCGGCAGATCTGGAACGGCGCACGCTATCAGGAATTTCGCACCGCCCTGCTAAGCGACGAGCCGCCATCCGCCTGCGCCAGTTGCGGCCTGCGCTGGAGTCTCTAGTGCCGCCGCCGGGGCCGCGCGTCGCGGCGATCATTCCGACCTTGAACGAGGAGGCGGCGATCGCCGGTGTTATCGCGGCGGTGCCGCGCGACGCGGTCGATGAAATCATCGTCGCCGACAGCGGCAGCGCCGACCGCACCGTCGCGCGGGCATCCGGCGCCGGCGCCCGCATCGTCGCCGCCGGCCGCGGCTACGGACGCGCCTGCCTTGCCGGCTCGCAAGCGGCGGTGGACGCCGCGATCCTGGTGTTTCTCGACGGCGATGGCAGCGACTGCCCGGAGCTGATCCCGCTGCTGACGGCGCCGCTGATCGCCGGCGAGGCCGATTTCGCGATCGGCTCGCGCACCCGCGGCCGCCGCGAGCCCGGCAGCATGAGCCTGCACCAGCGTCTCGCCGGCTGGGCGGTCGGCGCCGCGCTGCGGCTGCTCTACGGCGTGCCTTACAGCGACATGGGGCCGATGCGGGCGATCCGACATGACGCGCTGCTGCGGCTCGGGATGCGCGAGATGAGCTATGGCTGGAACCTCGAGATGCAGATGCGGGCGGCGCGCGCCGGGCTGCGCATCCTCGAAGTGCCAGTGGCGCATCGCCGCCGCGCCGGCGGCGTCTCCAAGGTCTCGGGCAGCCTCGCCGGCACGCTGAAGGCGAGCTGGCGGATCGCCCTCACCTTCGTCCGCATCGCCCTCGAAGCACGCCGTCCGCCGCCGCCGGCCAACCTGCCGTCCCGGACATCCCGGACCTCATCGCCATGAACCCCAACCCCGCCGCCGACGTCGTCCAATTCCTGACGACGCCGTCATGGACAACGGCGGTGTTCTGGGTGTTGCTGCTGGCCAGCCTGGCGATCGCCTTCTATGCGTGGCGGACGCTGCCGGAGCAGCGGCAGGCCGGCCACCTGGCGCGCTGGCTGTGCCGCTTTTTCATCGGCGCCATGTGGTGGCAGCAGACCCTGTGGAAACTGCCGCCCTATTACACTGATCATTCCGAGCAGCCGTTCGGTGACACCGGCCTCGCCTATTGGATGAAGCAGATGGGCCAGCATGCGGCGATCCCGCTGCAGGCCGATTTCGTCAACCACGTGGTGCTGCCGCATTTCTACCTCTTCGCGCCGGTCGTCTACGCGGCGGAGGTGGCGACCGGCGTCTCGCTGATGCTGGGCGGGTTTGTCCGCCTGTTTGCGATTATCGGCGCGCTGCAGATCCTCAATCTGTGGCTCGGCCTCTACAGCGCACCGGGAGAGTGGCCGTGGACCTATTTCTTCCTGCTGCTGCTGCAGGTGATCTTCGCGGTCGACCATTACGGCCGCAGCCTCGGTCTCGATGCACTCGCCGCACCCCGCGCACGTGGCCACCGCGTATTCGATTGGATCACATGAGCGAACAGCACCAAACCTCTCGGGGGAGGGGATGGAAGTCGCGGCTCGGCACGAACTCCCTCCGCCGCTGGCGGGAAGGGTTCGGGTGGGGGTGATGTGCGTCAGGGCAGCCAGGACAGCGCACCGACCGCGCGGCGGGTCCAGGGGCTGAACAATCTCGGCTTATAGAATTCGGCAGCCGCCATCGGCCTGCGCCGCGATGACACAATCTTGCTGGCGCGCACTTTCCGATCGGGACACTGGGTCGGGAACCGCTCTAAGGTCACGGGCGCAATGCGCGGCGGCGGCATGACGACAGGACGATCGAGAATGCGCCTCGGAGAGGAAGAACAGGCGATGCTGGCCGGCGCCTTGGGCGCGCCGCGGCGCTGGGCCATCGCGCATCAGGTCGCGGTCGGCGAGTTCTTCGACGCTGCCGATTTCGTGCCGGTGTCGCAGGCGCACATCATGGCCGACACCGAGTCGCTCGGCGAAGCGGGCGTCGTTTTTCTTGAGCAGCTGGCGGCGGCGCCGGCGGCCGAGCGGCGCGTCCGCATCCCGACGATCACCGATCCGCGTGGCCTCGATCCGGCGGTCTACAAGCGGCTCGGTCAGAGCGAGGCGATGCGCACCCTGGAGGCGCGCGCGATCGCCGCGCTCACGGCCTTGGGCGTTTTGATGACCGACACTTGCATCAACTACCAGACGATCCTGCCGCCGGTTCGCGGCGAGCATCTGGCGATGGGCGACACCGGCGTCGTCATCTATTCGAACAGCGTGTTCGGGGCGCGCAGCAATTTCGAGGGCGGGCCATCGGCGCTGGCGGCGGCGTTGACCGGCCGCACCCCGCGCTACGGCTATCATCTCGACGCGCATCGCCAGCCGACAAGGCACTTCGATGTCAGCGCGGCGCCGCGCGACCTTAGCGAGTGGGGCGCGCTCGGCGGCATCATCGGTCGCGAATGCGGGTCCTACTGGGAGGTGCCGGTGATCGACGGGATCACGCAGCCGCCGGGCTCGGACGCGCTGAAGCATTTCGGCGCGGCGATGGCGAGCTACGGCTCGGTGGCGCTGTTCCATATGCCCGGGGTGACGACGGAAATTGACCTGGACCGCGGCAGTCTCGGCCGCATGCGGTCGGGACGCCCGCGGTCCGTCGGACGAGCCGCAATCGACGCCTTCGTCGCCGCCTATGGCGCGGCCGGCGACAAGGTCGACGTCGTCGTGTTCGCGGCGCCGCAGCTGTCGCTGATCGAGATGCAGGCGGTCGCCGATGCGCTCGACGGCCGGCGGGTGCATGGCGAGACGACGCTGCTGGTGACGACCTCGCCCGAGATCAAGCACGCCGCCGACCGCATGGGGCTGACGGCGCGCATCGAGGCGGCCGGCGCCGTCGTCGCCGCCGGCATCTGCTTCTACCAGAGCTACGCCGGCGAGATGGCGGAGGCCAACGGCTGGAAGCGGCTGCTGACCAACTCGGCGAAGCTCGTGAACATCATCGGCGGCTACGGCTACCGCCCGACATTGGCAAGCCTCGAACGCTGCGTCGACGCCGCCGTCGCCGGGCGGATCGGATGATGCCGATCGTCCTCAAATGCCATCCCGGGATCGGCGCGGCCGTGACCGGTACGGCACTCGTCGCCAAGGACAATTTCAGCGCCCGCTACGATCTCGACCGCAAGGCCGGCCTCTTTTCGCGACCAGGGCATGCGCTGGCCGGCCAGAGCTATAAGGATCGCATCCTGGTGCTCGACCAGGCGAAAGGCGGCGTCGCCACCGCCTGGATGCTGCGCGACATGAAGGAGCGTGGGATCGTGCCGCTGGCGCTGCTCTTCAACCGGGTGAACCCGATCATCGCGCAGGGCGCGGCCTTTGCCGGCGTCGCGCTCCTCGACCGCTTCGACGGTGACGTCACCGATCTCGTCCGCACCGGCGACATGCTGCGCCTCGACCCGGCGGCGGGTCTGGTGGAAGTGCTGAACAGAGGCATTTGATTGGGGTAATACTGCGCCATCTCGCAAAAGGAGCGGCGATGCCTACCGCCTACCGCTACACCGTCCCGGTCGAGCAGACGGAATGGAAGTTCGAAGGCGGCAACGAGGTCTGCTTCACCTGGGAATACGACGCCAACCGCGACGGCCTCTTACAGCTCTACGACAAGGGCAAGAAGCAGCAATGGGACGCCGCCACCCGGATCGACTGGTCGCAGGACCTCGACCCGGAAAATCCGATGCTGCTTAACGACAGGCTCGTCCACATCCACGGCTCCGACATCTGGAACCGGATGACGGAGGCGGAACGCCGCCAGGTGCGGCATCATCTGCAGGCCTCGCAGATCTCGCAATTCATGCACGGCGAGCAGGGGGCGCTGATCGCCACCGCCAAGATCGTCCAGACCGTGCCTGACCTCGACGCCAAGTTCTACGCCGCGACGTAGGTCATGGACGAAGCGCGCCACGTCGAGGCCTATTCCCGGCTACTGCACGAGAAATTCGAGCTGGCCTATCCGATCACCCACGGCCTCAAAGCGTTGCTCGAAAGCGGCCTCAGCGACAAGCGCTGGGACATGACCTACCTAGCGATGCAGATCCTGATCGAAGGGCTGGCGCTGGCCGCCTTCCAGCGGCTGCGCGACCAGTCGAAAAACCCCCTCGCCGCCGCCGTCAACGCCTACGTGATGCAGGACGAAGCGCGGCACGTCGCCTTCGGGCGGCTGGCGCTGCGCGACTTCTATCCGCAGCTGACCGATGCCGAGCGGCGCGAACGCGAGGAATTCGTCGTCGACGCCTGCTGGCTGATGCGCGACCGCTTCAACCAGCGTGAGGTCTGGGAGCGGCTCGGCCTGCCGGTCGACGACTGCCTCCGCATCACCGACCAATCGGAAACGATGCAGACCTTCCGCGGCCGCATCTTTAGCCGCATCGTGCCGACCGTGAAGGATATCGGCCTCTGGGGTCAGCAGGTGCAGGAGGCGTTCGCGGCGATGGGCGCCATCGAGTTTGCCAAGGTCGATGCTGCCGCCTTGCTCGACGCCGACGCCCGGGCTGCGGAGGAATTCGACGCGCTGTCTCGGGTCAAGGACGCCGCGAAATAGCGGGGCCAAACATTAGGGAGGAAGCGGGATGCCCGGTTTCACGACGCGGCCTGAGATCCGAGGCACGTTCGGGGTCGTCGCGACGACGCATTGGCTGGCCTCCGCGGTGGCGATGGGGGTGTTGGAGAAGGGCGGCAACGCATTCGATGCGGCGGTCGCCGCCGGCTTCACCTTGCAGGTCGTCGAGCCGCACCTGAACGGGCCGCTCGGCGAGGCGCCGATCCTCGTCTACAGCGCCGCCCGCCGCCGGGCCGAAATGATCTGCGGCCAGGGCGTGGCGCCGCAGACGGCGACGATCGCCCGCTTCAAGGAACTCGGGCTCGACCTCATCCCCGGCACCGGATTGCTCGCCGCCGCGGTGCCGGGCGCATTTGACGGCTGGATGCGGCTGCTGCGCGACTGGGGCACAATGGCCCTGCCGGAGCTGATCGAACCGGCGCTCGGGTATGCCGAGCAGGGCTACCCGCTGGTCGGCCGCATCCGCGATACCATTATGACCGTCGCCGAATTGTTCCGCCGCGAATGGAAAACCTCGGCTGCGGTGTACCTGCCGGGCGGTGAGCCGCCGGCGGCCGGGCAATTGTTCCGCAACCCGGCGCTGGCTGCGACCTACCGTCGGGTCCTGGCGGAAGCGGCAGCCGGTGGCGGCAATCGCGAAGGGCAGATCGAGCGCGCCCGCGACGCCTGGTATCGCGGTTTTGTGGCCGAGGCGATCGACCGCTTCTGCCGCGCCGAGAAGGTGCTCGACGCGTCTGGTCGCCATCACGGCGGTCTCCTGACCGGCGACGACATGGCGCGCTGGCAGGCGCCGGTCGAGGCGCCCGTCACCTACGATTACAAGGGCTGCACCCTCGTCAAAGGCGGGGCGTGGAGCCAGGGGCCGGTGATGCTGCAGCAACTGGCCCTGCTGCAGGGCTTCGACCTGGGCGATCTCGACCCGGTCGGGCCGGATTTCGTCCATGTCGTCACCGAATGTGCCAAGCTCGCCTATGCCGACCGCGAGGCGTGGTACGGCGACCCCGATTTTGTCGACGTGCCGATGGCGACGCTGCTGTCGCCGGAATACAACGATGCCCGCCGCCGGCTGGTTGGCGACCGCGCCTCGCTCGAGCTGCGCCCGGGACGGCCGAATGGGCGCGAGCCTTATGTCCTTGTGGGCGGTCTTGAGGTCGCATCGGCGGCCGGGGTCGGCGAGCCGACGGTGGGGTCGCTGGGTGCCGGGATCGGCGAGCCGACCACGAGTGAACTCGGGGTCGTGGCCGGCGATACCTGCCATCTCGATATCATCGACCGGTGGGGCAACATGGTCTCGGCGACGCCGTCGGGCGGCTGGCTGCAAAGCTCGCCGGTCATCCCCGAACTCGGCTTCTGCCTCGGCACGCGGCTGCAGATCGCCTGGCTCGACGAACGTTTGGCTTCGGCGCTAGCGCCGGGCAAGCGGCCGCGCAGCACCCTGTCGCCGACCCTGGCGCTGAAGGACGGCGAGCCGTTTATGGCGTTCGGCACGCCGGGTGGCGACGGCCAGGACCAGTGGTCGACGCAGCTCTTCCTGCACCATGTGCATCACGGCATGAATTTGCAGGAGGCGATTGACTGCCCGGAGTTCAGCAATGCGCACGCGCCGAGTTCGTTCTACCCGCGCGGCGCCGAACCCGGCGCGCTGACGCTCGAAGGCCGCTTCGCTGAGCGGACGGTGCGTGCCCTGGCCGAGCGCGGCCACAAGGTGCGGGTCGGCGAGACCTGGTCGGGCGGCCGGCTCACCGCCTGCGCCCGCGAGACGACTGCCGACGGCACGATCCTCAAGGCCGCCGCCAACCCGCGCGGCATGCAGACCTACGCGGTGGGTCGGTAGCCTCTTCCTCCCCGGCCCGCTTCCCGGGCAGGTGGCTTCATGACAAGCGGCTCAGGCCGCTGCGGTCCGGCTCCACCCATGTCAATCGAGCTTGATCCAGGTCAGCTCGTGCTTGTTGTTGTAGAGGTGGCGCAGCGTCGAGCCCGGGATCGCAGCAAAACGGGATGCGGTCGCATGGTCGGTCTCGCCCTGGAATTTCAGCGTGCAGACAAAGCGCCGGCAGGTACCGGCGGCGAGCCAGCGCTCGACCAGCGCCAACAGCCGCGCCGGGTAGCAGACGACGTCGCTGAACAGCCAGTCGACCGGGCCGATCACGGCGGGGTCGAGCGCGAATGCGCTCTCGGCGCGGTAGGCGACATTCGGCAAGCAGGCCACCGAAGGCGCCAGCGGCGCCTTGTCGACGCTGATGACCTGCGCCCCGAGCTGCGCCAAGACCCAGCTCCAGCCGCCGGGGCTGCTGCCGAGGTCGAGGCAGATTTCGC
>JBLMXS010000119.1:0-22504 GCA_050257895.1 Thiohalocapsa sp. | reverse complement strand
CTCTGTCGCATTCGGCCTCCCGGTCGATGGATGGCGGATCTCCTCGCTTTCCGCTAGACAGACTCGCGGATTTTGCGGGGCCGGTCTGCTCCGCCGACCGTTGTAACATCGTGCAACCGCCTGGACGGGAGCAGAGCGTGACCTGCAGTGGCTGAAATAGCGGCAAGCGCTGTCGACCAGCGCGAAACGCGACAAGACCGAGAGAGCCGCCGCATCGGCCTTGCCTCGCTGTGCGCCCTGGCGTTGGGCCTCGGCATCGTCACCGGCTTTGGCGCGGTGGCGTTCCGCGATCTGATCGGGCTGCTCCACAATTTGATGTTTCTCGGCCTGCCGGCGGTGCAGTACGACGCCAATTTGTTCACGCCGCCAAGCCCGTGGGGCGCGTTTGTCATCCTCGTGCCGGTCGTCGGCGCCGTGGCGGTGACGTTTCTTGTCAACAATTTCGCGCCCGAAGCGCGCGGCCACGGCGTGCCCGAGGTGATGGACGCGATCTACTACGGCGCCGGGCGGATCCGGCCGATCGTCGCGCTCGTCAAGTCTTGCGCCTCGGCAATCGCGATCGGCACCGGCGCGGCAGTAGGGCGCGAGGGGCCGATCATCCAGATCGGCTCGGCGATGGGCTCGACGATCGGGCAGATCGTGCCGATGACGTCGGGGCAGCGCATCACGCTGGTCGCCGCCGGCGCCGGCGCCGGCATCGCTGCGACATTCAACACCCCGATCGGCGGCGTGCTGTTCGCGATCGAACTGATGATGCCGGAGGTCAGCGTCACGACCTTTCTGCCGACGGCGCTGGCGACCGGCGCCGCGACCTTTGTCGGCCGCATGTTCTTCGGCTCGCAGCCGGCCTTCGCGGTGCCGGCGATCGCGCCCCTGACGATCGACGCGACGACGGCGCCGATCCTGGCCCTCTACGCCATCCTGGGCATCATCGTCGGGTTCGCGGCGACCGGCTTTATTCGCGGTCTGCACCTCTTCGAAGATCTGTTCGACCGCATCGAGAACCGCTATTTGCGGCACGTCTTCGGCATGCTGCTGGTCGGCCTGCTGATCTACGCCCTCTACCGCGGTTTCGGCCACTACTACGTCGAGGGCGTCGGCTACGCGACGATCCAGTCGATCCTGCTGGGGCAGATGGACGTCGCATGGCTGTTGCTGCTGCTCTGCGCCTGCAAGCTCCTGGCCACCTCGCTGAGCCTCGGTTCGGGCTCCTCGGGCGGCATCTTCTCGCCGTCGCTGTTCATGGGGGCGACGCTCGGCGCCGGTTTTGCCGGCCTCTTGCTGCTGCTGCACTTGCCGTTGCCGATCGACATCCGCAATTTCGCGCTGGTCGGCATGGGCGCGATGGTCGGCGGCGGCACCGGCGCGGTGATGACCGCGGTCGCGATGATTTTCGAGATGACGCGCGACTATGACATCGTCGCGCCGATGATCATCGCGGTGGCGCTCAGCGTCGGCGTCAGGCGCATGCTGTCGCGCGAAAACATCTACACGCTGAAGCTGTTCCGTCGCGGCCATGTCGTGCCGAAGGCGCTGCACGCCAACATGTTTCTGGTGCGACGCGCGCGCGACGTGATGGCGACCGATTTCGCGGTGGTGCCGGCGGCGACGAATTTCGACGCGTTTCTGCGCGGCCCCGGCAATGACGGCCGCATGCGCTATCTGCTGGTCACCGAGGGGGATCGCATTGTCGGCGTGCAGCGGGTCAACACCAGCCTGCATCGCGCCCTCGAAGGGGCGGATACCGGCGTCACGCTGGGCGAGGTGGCCAACGGAAAGTTCGTCGTCGCCCGCGAGGACGACATCGTGTTCGACGTGATCCGCCGCATGTGGCGCCGCGGCGCCTTCATGGCGGTCGTCGTCGCCGGCCGCGGCCGGCCGCAGGGAAGCGCCGCGCGCGGCGTCATCAGCAAGGAGCACGTCGCCGACTCGGTGGCCGAAAGCATCCGCATCTACCCGGATTAGCCGCCCTGCGTCCCGCGGTCCCGATTATCGGAACGCCGTTCCGGGCCCCCCGTTGAACGGTAGAGGGTTCGGCGGAGAGGCGGATCGTGGACGCATCGGGCAAGTCATTCGGCCGGTTGCCGAACGGGCGGGAGGCGCGGCTCTACACGCTGGAAAACCGGCAGATGCGGGTCGGCGTCACCGATTACGGCGGCCGGCTGGTCTCGCTCGAATGCGACGGGAGCGACGGCAGGCGCGACCATGTCGTTCTCGGGTTCGACGCGGCGGCGCCCTACGCCACCGCGAAGGGCGCCTTCGGCGCGCTGCTCGGCCGCAACGCCAACCGCATCGGCGGCGGCTGTTTCACGCTCGACGGGCAGGTCTACCAGCTGTCGAAGAACGAGAACGGTTCGACCTTGCATGGCGGCGAAATCGGCTTCGACAAGGTGATATGGGAGGTCGTCGAGGCCGGGAAGCTGCGGCTCGTGCTGCGCCATGTCAGCCCGGACGGCGACCAGGGCTTCCCCGGTGAGGTAACCGTATCGGCGACGTGGCGGCTCGACGGCGACACGCTGTGGCTGGAGTTTGGCGGCCATGCCGATAGGGCGACCCCGCTCAGCCTCAGCGCGCACCCCTATTTCAACCTCGCCGGCGTCGCCGCCCGCGACATTTTTGGGCATCAGGTCGAAATCGCCGCCGACCAGTTCCTGCCGCTCGACGACAAGCAGATCCCGACCGGGGACATCCGGGCGGTGGCCGAGACCGTGTTCGATCTGCGCCGCATGACCCCGATCGCCGAGCGCATCCGCTCGCCGGATCCGCAAATGCTGCGGGCGCGCGGCTACGATCATTATTTCGTGCTGCGCCGGCCCGAGGCCGCCGCCCCGCATCTGGCGGCGCGGGTCCACGAGCCCGACAGCGGCCGGGTCCTCGAGATCCTGACGACGCAACGCGGCGTCCAGTTCTATACCGGCAACAATCTGAACGGCTCAGCGGCGGGGCGCGGCGGCGCCTATCGCCAATCGGCCGGCTTCGCGTTCGAGCCGCAAGGCTTTCCCGACGCCCCCAACCATCCGGCGTTTCCCAGTACGATCCTGCGGCGCGGGGAAACCTATCGCGAGTCGATCGGCTACCGCTTCACGCTCGGCTGAGCCTCTTCCTCCGCCGCGGGCGGATAGAGGCGTGTCGCGACGCGGCCGAGGCTCAGCCCCTGCGCCAGCATCGTGAAGATGACGACGCCGTAGCAGGCGGTGACCAGCGGGCCGCGATAAGGACTGGCCGGCAGGCCCAGCACCAGCGCCACTGAGATGCCGCCGCGCAGCCCGCTCCAGGTCAACAGCGCGATGGCGCGCAGCTTGTTCGGCGAATGCAGGTTGAGCGGCAGGCTCGCGAGGGTGATGCTGAGGCCGCGCACCAGGAGCGACAGCGGCACCGCGAGGGCGGCAGCTACGAGGAACTCCCGGTGCAGTTCGATCGTCGTGAATTCGAGCCCGATCAGCAGGAACAGCACCGCGTTGAGCAGCCCGTCTGTCGTCGACCAGAAATTGCGCAGGTAGTCGCGCGTCGTCGGGCTGAACGCGAACCGCCTGCCGATGCTGCCGATGATGAGGCCGGCGACCGCCACCGCAACGGGGCCGGACAGGTCCAGCTGCTGCGCCAGGCCGAACGTGCCGGTGACCAGCGTCAGCGAGATCATCAGCTCGACATTGTACTCGTCGATACCGCGTATCGCGGCAAATGCCACCCCGCCGGTGGCGAGACCCAACAGCGCGCCGCCGCCGGCTTGGCGGACGAAATTGACGGCGACATCAGCGAGCCCCAAATCGGCGCCGCCGCCGGCCATTGCGTATTCCAGGAACACCGTGAATAGCACGATCCCGACGCCGTCGTTGAACAGGCTCTCGCCGGCCATCATCGCCTGCAAGTCGCGCGGGATCCCGAGGCGGCGCAGGACGTCGGCGACGGTGACCGGATCGGTCGGCGAGATTAGCGCCCCGAACACCAGGCAATACGCGAACGGCATCGCGAGGCCGACCAGCGCGAAGATGCCGTAAATCCCGACCGCCATGGCGATCGTCGAGACCGCGACGCCGACGGTCGCCAATGCCAGCGTCGTCCACTTGCGGGCAAGCAGCGCCGCGACGTCGACCTCGAGGGCCGCCGCGAACAGCAGGAAGGCAAGGAATCCGTCGAGCAGCAGCGCGCCGAAATCGAAGCGGCCGAGGTCCTCGCGCAATGCCGCCGCCAGCCCGATGCCGGGGAGGGCGTATTCGATGAGCCGCACGCCGAGCGCCGTCGCCAGTGCCAGGATCAACAGGCCGGAGTTCCGGGGCAGCCCAAGCAGGTAGTGGTTGAGATAGGCGAAGGCGGACGTGACGCCGAGCAGCAGCGCCACATATTCGAGCCCGTTCAACGCGAAATCGCGGCGCGGCCGGTCGCGATTGGAAGCGCGGCGTCAGGCCGCGCCGCTGAACTCGGGCGCGTCGAGTTCGTCGACGTCGAGCATCGGTGCCGCGTAGGCGAGGAGGCCGACGCGGTCCCGGATCGTAATGGCGCCAATGCGCACGTCGATAAGGCCCTCCTCGCGCAGCGCCTTTAGCGTGCGGTTGACATGCACCAGGGTGAGCCCGAGATGGTCGGCGATGTCCTGCTGGCGCAGCGAGACGACCTGCCAGGTGCCGCGGTTGCCGCCGGCGACGGCGAGTCGGCCGAGAATGTCGAGCAGCATCACCGCGATGCGCTCTTTGGCGCTGCCTTTGGCGAGCATCACGGTGTTGTTGCGCAGCCGCCGCTCGTCCTCGCCGATCTGCCACATCAGTCGCAGCGCGACATCGGGATTGTGAGCGACGAGGTCCAACGCGGCGGCGCAGTCGAGCGCATGCACCGTCGCTGTCGACAGCGTCTCGACGCTGTCCGGCAGGCGCTCCACCATCAGCGCCCGCGCGGCGATGATGTCACCCGGCGTCAAGAAGCACATGATCTGTCGTCTACCGTCCGGCAGTACCCGGAACCGGGCCGCAGCGCCTGCCGCGAGGCGGAAGATCGCGCCTTGCCGCTCGCCCATGCGGACCAACAGCTGACCGCGGCGATAGCGTTGCTCGTGTTGTTGCATCTCCTGCTGCAGCAGCACGTCGCCGCGTTTCAACCGGGGAATAATCTCGCTCCGCGGAAGGGGAAAGTAAGGCATGGGTCCTTTCAAGCCGCGTGATCCAGCGGCTTTTGTTATCGAGCCGCATCACGCTGCGGCAGCGGCGACCGTGGGGAGTGCAAGTCCTGACCAAGTTAACAAATCCTTCGATGGGATTGTGGACAAAATCAAGATTTTTTAACAAACTATCGATCTATGTTAATAATCATTGGCAATCGCATTACTGGATCGCCAGCTCCATACTGTGAGGCCCAAACGAGCTTCTTCCCGTCCCGGGTTCGGGCGCTCCCCCGCCGCCATATCATGATCCCGTCTAACCGGAACATCGGCAACATCGGGCTAGACGTATGTTGGCCGCTTGCACGTGCGGTGGAACAGTAGCGGTGACTATTTTCCAGTGAGATCTCCGGAACTACAAGTAATTTACGGAAGTTTCGTACTAACGGAACGCAGGACGTCTTGCATTGTTGGAAGAGGGGAGTTTCGCATAATAGAGGAGCGAGGGATGAGAAAGGCATTGTTTGCGGCGACGGTGATGGCGTTGAGCGGCATCAGCGGGCTGGCGCTGGCGCAGAGCCAGCCGGTGCAACCGAACAAGACGCAGGCTTCCGGCACCTCGCAGCCGGCGACGGTGAAGCAGCAGGCGCCCAACGCAATCCAGCTGGTGCGCGACTCTGCGAAGGTGGTGCAGGACTTTAAAACGAACCCCGACTTCGACAAGCTGGCGAAGCAGGCGAAGGGCATCTTTATCATCCCGACGCTGGTGAAGGGCTCGCTGATCATCGGCGGCAAGGGCGGCCAAGGCGTCCTGATGGCGCACAAGAACGGCACTTGGAGCGATCCGGCGTTCTTCTCGCTGGGCTCGATCTCGATTGGCGCGCAGGCCGGCGGCGAGGCGGGGCCGATGGCCTTCCTGCTGATGACCGACAAGGCGCTGCAGGCCTTCACGCAACACAACAACTTCTCGATCAACGGCAATGCCGGGTTGACGATCGTGGCCTGGTCGGCGCACGCCCAGGGCTCGGTTGGCAAGGGCGACATCGTCGTGTGGTCGAACCTCAAGGGCCTGTCGGGCGGCGTCAGCGTCAGCGGCAGCGACATCGTCCGCAACGACGATGAGACGCGCAACTTCTACGGAAAATCGGTCAGCACCGAGCAGATCATCAAGGGCCAAGTGCACAACCCGCAGGCGCAGCCGCTGAAGAGCGAGATGCCGGCGTAAAACACGTACCCTCACGTACCGTCGCCGTGCGGAAGGGGCCGAGGGGCAAGCGGCGTGCCGGTTGCCCCTGGCTTCCCACCTTCGCGGGAATGACGGTTCTCCCCCGGTTCGATGAATTCCTCTATGCCTGCTCCGGCGGCGCTTGCGGCGCCTCGGCGCGGTCGTTCATGCCGTAGTCGCGCAGCACCTCGGCGACGCGCAGCCGGTAGGCGCGGAAGATGCCGGTGCGGCCGGCCCGCTGCGCCTGTTGGTGCTGTTCCTGCCGGCGCCAGTTTTCGACCGCCGTCGCGTCTCGCCAGAACGACAGGGACAGGATCTTGCCCGGATTGGTCAGGCTCTCGAAGCGCTCGATCGAGAGGAACCCGTCAATCTTTTCCAGCTCGGGGCGCAGCCGGGCGGCGATATCGAGATAGTCCTGCCGCCGTTCCGGCTCTGGTTCGACCTCGAAAATCACCGCGTGCATTCCACCCTCCGAGTGTCATTGCGAGCGAAGCCAAGCAATCCCGTGCAGCCTATCCCAAGCCGATCGAGATTGCTTCGTCGCTGCCACTCCGTGCAATGACGAGATGGCGTGCTACGCCCCCTTGATCGTCAAATCCTCGAACGGCGCGGTATAGGGGAAGCCGGGGATCTTGCCAAGCGAGGATTCGCCGACACGCGGCCCGACGCCATTGATGAACGCCAATTCCCAAATCGGCGCGGCGATCGCCTTCTCGTAGACTAGGCGCTGCATTTTTTCGAGGATTGCGGCTCGCTTCTTCGGATCGAGCTCGTCGGCCTGCTGCGGGTAGAGCTCGTCGATGTCGGGATAGCTGCCATAGACATAGGCACCGCCCTTGACGACGAACGAGGCAAGCCGGGTCGCGGCGTTGCCGAAGGCGCCGCTGGCGGCGCGCAGAATGCCGTGGTGATACTTCTTGCCGGCGAAGGCGGCGGCGAAGCCGGCCCGCTCTACCGGCTGCAATTTGGTGCGGATGCCGACCTGCGAGAAATAGTCGACCGCGACCTCGCCGATATTCGCATACGAAGCATCCACATAAAACATGCCGGCATCGAAGCCGCCGCCGAACCCGGCCTCCGCCAGCAGCTTTTGCGCCTTTTTCGGATCGTAGACGTGCTCAGGGGGCTGCCAGTAATAGTCGAAGGTCTCGGGAATGATGCTGTTGTTGATCTTGCAGCCGCCGAGGAACAGCGCATCGTTCATCGCATTGAGGTCGAGCGCGAGGTTCGCCGCTTGGCGCACGCGCACGTCGTGCCACGGCGATTTCGGATCGAACTGGTCCGGGAAGTAGATCCAGTTGGTGGCCTGCAGGACGACCGATTTGAGGGTCAGCCCGGCGGTCCTCTGCAATTCGCGCGCAAGATCGCCACGGATCGAATAGGCGATGTCGATCTCGCCGCCTTTCAGCGCCGCCAGCCGCGTCGATTCTTCGGGGATCACCTTCATAACCAGCCGCTTCACGGCGGGCTTTTTGCGCCAGTAGCCGTCGAAGGCTTCCAGCACCAGCTCGACCCCGGGGGTGAACGAGACGAACTTGTAGGGGCCGGCGCCGATCGGATGCTTCTTGAAGCCGTCATCGCCTACCTTCTCGACATAGGCCTTGGGGACGATCCACCCGGCGCCGCTGGCGGTCGAATAGAAGGTCAGAAAATCCGGCCACGGCTTGTGGAGCTTGAACGTGACGTTGCGCGGGTCGCGAACCTCGATCGAGGCCACCTGCTTCTTCATCAGGTCATGCGAGGCGCCGCGGTAGCGCTCGAACGAGAACTTGACGTCCTCGGCGGTCACCGGCGAGCCGTCGTGGAACTTGATGCCGTCGCGCAGCGTGAAAGCCCAGCTGAGACCGTCCTCCGACATTGCCCATTTCTCGGCGAGGGTGGGCGCCTTGGTGTCGCCGGGCATCGGCTTCGCCATCGCATCATGCAGCGCGTAGAGCACCATGAACGGCGTGATCAGCGCCTGCGTCTCGGCCGGGTCGAACCAGGTCGGCGCGAGCGAGACGTGCAGGCCCCAGGTCAATTGCCCCTGCGGTCCGCCCGCGGCCGCGGCGAGCGCCGGCCGGCCGCCGGCGACGGCGCCGAGCGCCGCCAGCGCCAGCACGTCGCGCCGTCGCATGCCGGCGCTGCCGGCCTCGATGTTGGCCGACGCATCATGCTCGGATTTACCCATGGCACCACTCCCCAAAATACGCCTTGCGGTCTTGCGGCGAATCTTAGGGTGTCCGCCCCCGAGGTGTCTTCCCCCTCTTAGGGCGGGTAAGGCTTGCGTCGATGGGTTAGGCGGCGGCGCCGCGATCGATGCTGCCGCCGCGATAGTGCGTCAGCTCTTGATGGTGATGTCCTCGAAGGGGGCGGTGTAGGCAAAGCCCTCGATCTTTCCGAACGAGGATTCGCCGACCCGCGGCCCGACCGCGTTGATGAAGGAGAGTTCGAAGATCGGCGCCACGATCGATTTCTCGTAGACGAGCTGCTGCATCTTATCGAGGACCGCCGTCCGCTTCTTGTCGTCGAGTTCGTCGGCCTGCTTCGGGTAGAGCGCATCGATGTCGGGGTAGCTGCCGTAGACCCAGGCGCCGCCCTTGACGACGAACGCCTGCAGCCGGGTCGCCGCGTTGCCGCCGGCAGCGCTGGCGATCTGCATGATGCCGTGGAATTTCTTGCCCGTTCCGTTGGCGAAAAACGTCGCCCGTTCCACCGGCTGCATCTTGGTCCGGATGCCGACCGCCTGCAGGTTTCCGACCGCGACTTCGGCGATGTTGGCATAGGAGCTGTCGACAAAGTATGAGCCCGCGTCGAACCCGTTCGGGTGGCCCGCCTCGGTGAGCAGCTTCTTGGCCTGGGCCGGGTCATAGACTGCCTTGGGCGGCTGCCAGTAGTACTGATAGCTGTGCGGGATGATGCTGTTGGTGACCTTGCAGAAGCCGAGGAACAGCGCCTTGTTCATGCCGTCGCGATCGAGCGCTAGATTGACCGCCTTGCGGACCCGGACGTCGTGGAACGGCGATTTAGGGTCCCACTGCTCGGTGAAATAGAGGTACCACGGCGCCGGCAACAGCACTGGTTTCAGAGCGAGGCCGGCTGTCTTCTGCACCTGTTCTGCGAGTTCGCCGCGGATCGAGTAGGCGATGTCGACCTCGCCGCGCTTCAAGGCGGCGAACCGCGTCTCCTCGTCGGGAATGACCTTCATGACGACCCGCTTGACGGCGGGCTTCTTGCGCCAGTAGCCGTCGAAGGCTTCGAGGTCCAGTTCGATCCCCGGAGTGAACGAGACGAATTTGTAGGGCCCGGCGCCGATCGGGTGCTTGAGGAACCCCTCGTCGCCGACCTGCTCGACATATTTCTTCGGCACGACCCAGCCGGCGCCGGTGGCGGTCGAACCGTAAAACGTCATGAAATCCGGCCACGGCGCCTTGAGGTTGAAGCGAACATGGCGCGGGTCCGGGGTCTCGATCGAGGCGACGCTGTCCTTCAACTGCTTGTTGGCGGCGCCGTGATAGCGCTCGAACGAGAACTTCACGTCCTCGGCCGTCACCGGCTCGCCGTTGTGGAACTTGACGCCCTGGCGCAGCACGAAGTCATAGGTCTTGCTGTCTTCGGACATCTTCCACGATTCGGCCAGGGAGGGTACCTGCCCCTTGTCGGGCATCGGCTTCACCAGCGCGTCATGCAGCGCGTAGAGCACCATGAACGGCGTGATGAGGCCAGGCGTCGTGGCCGGGTCGAACCATACCGGCGCCAGCGTCACATGGATCGCCCAGGTCAGCTGGGCCTCCGGCGCGGCCCGCGCCAGCCGCGGCAGGCCGGCCGCGGCAACGCCTGCGGCGGCGCCGACGATGGCGTCGCGGCGGGTCAGGTTTGTGCGGGAATCGGAAATCGCGGGCGTCGCCCCCCGTACGAAAGAAGCCATGATCCTGCTCCATCTCTGGCCCCTTTTTGCGGGACCTTATTGCCACTCTACGGCGACGCGCCGCGGCCGTCACCTGCCAATTCGGATAGGCGTCTACAACCCGTGTGGCGCCGGTGTGTAGACCAGCCGACGGCGCGGGACGCGCGTCGCGGCCGGCTTGGCGTAGATCTGCTTCGTCGCCTCGACCAGGAGCACGCCGGCAAAGGTCGGGAACCAGCGGCGCCCGATGCGCTCCCAGGCCGGCGCCGAGCGCAGCATCATCCGGCTGGTCGCCGGCGGGATGAACAGCGCCGCATCCGAACTGACCGGCGTGAACTGCTCGTCGCGCAGCAGTTGCGAGAGCTGCGACATCGTATAGGGGCGGCCCGAGCCGAACGGCGTGCGATCGAGGCGAGCCCAGATGCCGCGGCGGTTCGGCGCGACGATCAAGACGCGCCCGCCGCCGGCCAGGACGCGCCAGATCTCCTTCAGCATCTCGCGCGCCTCGTCGCTGGTCTCGAGCGCATGCACAAGAAGAACTCGGTCGATTGAGTAGTCGGCGAACGGCAACTCGCCCTCGTCCGCCAACGTGACCCGGTTGCCGCCCATCGTCGGCCAGCGCAACACCCCGAGCGAAGCCGGCATCATCGCGACGGTGCGCTCGGTATGGTCGCCGAACGCCGACAGGAACGGCGTCGCGTAGCCGATGCCGAGCAGCCGCATGCCACGCAGGTCCGGCCACACCTGCTGCATCGCACGGCGGATCACGCGGCGAGCGACCTGGCCGAGCGCGCTGCGGTAGAAATCGCGAAGGTCGACGACGTCGGAGGCCATCGCGCGAGATTAAAGCATTGCGCCGGCGGATTGCAGCGGCGCTGCTAAGGCCGAGATCCCCGGGCCGACAGGGGCAACGCGATCTGCAGCGCGGAGCAGGTCAGCCGAGATAGCCGCCGCCGTTGACGTGCAGGCACTGGCCGGTGATGAAGCCGGAATCGCCGGAGGCGAGGAACAGGGCGCTTCGGGCGATCTCCTGCGGCGTCGCGACATGGCCGAGCGGGGTCGCGCGGCCGGCGGCGGCCAATTCATCCTCGCTCATGCCGTAGCGCGGCTGCGCCGTGTCGGTCAGCCCCGGCGCGACGCAGTTGACGCGGATGCCATGGGGCGCCAACTCCAATGCCATCTGCCGGGTCATCGACAGGACGCCGCCCTTGCTGGCGCAGTAATGCACGCCCCGCGGCGAGCCGCGAAAGGCGGCGCCCGAGGTCAGGTTGACGATGATGCCGCGGCGGCCGGATTGGACCATCGCGCGGGCCGCCGCCTGGGCGCAGAAGCAGGCGCCCTTCAGGTTGACGTCGAGCACGTAGTCCCAATCGGCCTCCTCGAGGTCGAGGAACGGCACGCGCGGGAAGACGCCGGCATTGTTTACCAGGATGTCGAGCGGCCCGAGGTCGCGTTCGACCGCGATCACCATCGCCCGCACCGCCTCGAGCCGCGCCAAATCCGCCCGGTGCAGCAAGGCACGCCTGCCGGCGCGCCGGACGCCGTCGGCGACTTCATTGGCGGCCGCCTCGTCGTCGAGCCAGTTGATCGCGACATCGGCGCCGGCTCCGCCAAATTCCAGCGCGATGGCCCGCCCGATCCCCTGCTGCGCGCCGGTGACGAGAACCACTTTACCCGAGAAATCCATGCACTGCTCCCCGCTTTGTTGTCATCCCGGCGCAGGCCGGGATCCATCTCGCCGATCCGGACCCTAGCCGAGTTCCGCCGACCTTTCACACGCGATTGTCCCAGTTCTTGTGGCACCATGGATCCCGGCTTGCGCCGGGATGACAGAGGGGAGGGATGCAATGGGCATGCTGGTCAACGGCGTCTGGCACGACGACGACCCGCTGCCGCGGGACCGGGGCGGGGCGTTTCTGCGCCCGGATTCGCTGTTTCGCGACTGCGTCAGCCGCGACGGCAACGCCCGCTTTGCGCCGGACGCAGGCCGCTACCAGCTGGTCACTGCGCCGTCCTGTCCGTGGGCCCACCGCACCGTCTTGATGCGCAAGCTGAAGCGGCTCGAAGCCGCTGTGCCATTGCTGGAATCGGACCTGCCGAAGGGAGAGGGCTGGGCATATTCCCGCGGCTTCGACGCGTTGCAGCCGCAGGGCGGAGTGTTCCACGTCCATCAGGTCTACACCGCGGCACGGCCAGACTATACCGGCCGCGCCACGGTGCCGGTGCTATGGGACCGCAAGGAGAAGACGATCGTCAACAACGAATCGTCCGAGATCATCCGCATGCTGAATTCCGAGTTCGACCAATTCGGCGACGCCGGGCTCGACCTTTACCCGGCGGAATTGCGGCCGGAGATCGACGAGGTCAACGCCGTCGTCTACGACGCCGTCAACAACGGCGTCTACCGCGCCGGCCTAGCTAAAAGCCAGGCCGCCTATGAGGACGCCTGCACCAAGCTGTTCGCCACCTTTGACGCATTGGAGGCGCGGCTCGGCCAGCAGCGCTGGCTGGTCGGCGACCGCTTTACTGAAGCCGATCTGCGGCTGTTCCCGACGCTAGTGCGGTTCGACACGGTGTATTACGTGCTGTTCAAGTGCAACCTGCGGCGGCTGGTCGATTATCACAATCTGTGGAACTACACGCGCGAAATTTACCAGATGTCGGGGGTCGCCGAGACCGTCGATTTCGCCCGAATCAAGCTCGGCTATTACCGCGGCATGCGCCACCTCAACCCGAACGGTTTTCTTCCCCTGGGCCCCGACCTCGATTTCACCGCACCGCACGACCGCGCCCGGCTGTAGGGCCTGATTGGAATTACCCTCAGAGTCCGCATTCCCGCCGAAAGCCGGACAAATGGTTCACCCGACCGAGTTTCGGCTAAATGGGTCCCGGCTTTCCGCCGGGAATGCGGGTGTGGTGTGGGACTACAAATCCGCGAGGCGAATCCAGGTACCGAGCGCGCCGGCGACGACGAGACCTGAAAGCACTGTCGCCGTCGTCGCGCCGAGCAGCAGCAGCCACAGGGCGAACACGACGATCGCGGTAAAGACGCCGCCGATCAGCGACGGCAGCGAGCGTTTGACGCTAGCGTCTGCCATCGCCGTCACGCCTTGGCCGGGGCGAGGCGCGAGTCGGCGGCGGTCGCCCGCACCTTTTTCAGGTTCCGCTTGCGGAAGCGCGTGTCGTACCCGTTGAACAGGTGCCCGACGAGGCCGCGGTCGAGGTCGCTGGTGCCGAACAGCCAGTCGGCAAATGGATAGGTCAGGTTCATGTTGGTGCCCATCATGATCGCCTGGTCGTGATGGGCGATGTGATGGCGACGGATCGTGTTCATAAAGGGGGTGTGGCGGACGATGCGGTCGTCCTTGACGTGGCAGCCCCAGTGGAACAGCTCGTAATTGAGGTAGACCGCGGTCGTCGTCGCGACCAGGAGCCAGCCGGCATTGGCCGACCACAGCGCCGCCAGCACCAGCGCGCCGGCCGCCGACATGCAGATGAACGTCGTCAGCGCATAGGGCGGGAAGAAGGTGATGCGGAAATCGCGGGCATTGTCGATTGTCGGCTCGTGGTCGGTGAAGAACTGATGGTGCGCCAGCGTGTGACGCTTGTAGATCCCCATCAGCCCCTTGACCGGGCGATGCATCACGAAGCGGTGGATCGCCCATTCGAAAATGTTGCAGCCGATAAAGGCGGCCGGCACCACCAGCCACTCGAGGAACGTCGGCTGGTGCACATGGCTGGCACAATACCAGATGACCGCGAGCCCCAGCGCGGCGATCACCAGCACATGCGCGAGCCCGCTGTACCACGGCGAGATGCGGGTGCGGTAGTCGGCGCGAAACGCGGCTTGGCGCGGCGTCATCATGGGCATCCTCCTTCGCTCGCGGACGCTCTTGTTGGATCGGACGAGTCAACACCGCCGCGCAGCCTTTGACAATTCGATTATGCTGTGGCGAGACGAGGAGGCGGGCATGAAACTGGGCGTGCTGCAATTCTTCAGCTGGCCGGAGCGTCGGGTCGAGCTTGCCTCGGTCTATCAGCGCGCGCTGCAGCGCATCGAGATCATGGACCAGAGCGGCTACGACGCGGTGTGGCTCGCCGAGCACCATTTCTCGAGCTTCAGCGTCTGCCCGTCGGTGCACATGATGGGCGTGCTGGCCGCCGCGCGAACGACGCGGTTGCGCATCGGCACCGGCGTGTCGCTGGCGCCGTTCTACCATCCGCTGCGCTTGGCCGAGGAGGTGGCGCTCCTCGACGTGCTGTCGGGCGGCCGCGTCAATTGGGGCGCCGGACGCGGCTTCGCACGGGTCGAGTTCGAAAATTTCGGCGTGCCGCCGGAGGAAAGCACGTCGCGCTTTCGCGAGGCGGTCGAGATCGTCTTGCGGGCCTGGAGCGAAGAGCGGCTCAGCTTTGCCGGCGCGCATTTCCGTTTTGACGGCGTCGAGATATTGCCGAAGCCGATGCAGCAGCCGCACCCGCCGGTGTGGATGGCGGCGACCTCGGAGAGCGCGCTCGATTGGGCGGCAGGGCGCGGCTTCTCGATCCTGATGGACCCGCACGCCTCAGCCGCGGATATCGGCCGAAAGCGCCGCTATTACGCCGAGCGGCTCGCCGCCGCGGGGTTCTCGCTGGCTGGGCGCGACCTGCCGATGGCGCGGCTCCTCGCGCTCGGCGACGGCGCCGCCGAGGCCGCCGAGGTCGCAAGGCGCGGCGCGCAATGGATCATCGATTCCTATTTCGGGGCATCGCACCGCCCGGTCGGCGTCGTCGACCCCAACAAGCCGGGCGCCGACCCGGTGACGCGCTATCTCGACGAGGTCATCCTGCACGGCACGCCCGATGCGGTGCTCGACCAGATCCTGCGGCTGCGCGAGGAGGTCGGCCTCGACTACCTGTTATGTGCGCCCTTGAGCCACCGCACCTTCACGATGCTGACCGAGAAGATCCTGCCGCGGCTGCCGTAGCCACAATTCGACCCCCCCCTCACCCCGGCGCTCTCCCCGCAAGCGGGGAGAGGGTCAGGGTGAGGGGCGAGGGGCGGCTGCCTACTCCCGGAACGGGACGAGGCGCTGGTTCTGTTCGCCGAGGCCTTCGACCGACAGGCGGACGCGGTCGCCCGCTTTGAGAAAGCGCGGCGGCTTGAAGCCGAGCCCGACCCCCGAGGGGGTGCCGGTCGGGATCACGTCGCCCGGCTGCAATGTCAGGAAATGGCTGACATAGCTGACGATGTGGTCGACCCCGAAGATCAGGTCGGAGGTGTTGCTGTCCTGCCGGCGCTCGCCGTTGACCTCGGTCCACAGGCGCAGCCGGCCGGGGTCCGGCACCTCGTCCGCGGTCACCAGCCACGGACCCATCGGGCAGAACGTGTCGGCACTCTTGCCCTTGGTCCACTGGCCGCCGCGCTCGATCTGGAATTCGCGCTCGCTGACGTCATTGACGATGCAGTAGCCGGCGATGTGCTTCGGCGCATCGTGGACCGCGATGTAGCGCGCAGTGCTGCCGATGACGATCCCAAGCTCGACCTCGTAATCGGTCTTCTCGGAGCCCTTCGGAATGATCACGTCGTCGTTGGGGCCGCAGATCGACGAGATCGCCTTCATGAAGAAGATCGGCTCCTTGGGGATCGCGGCGCCGGTCTCCTCTGCGTGCTTGCGGTAATTGAGGCCGATTGCGACGATTTTCGGGACATGGGCGACGCAGGGACCGATGCGCGGCGCGCCGGAGACCGGCGGCAGGCTCGCCGGGTCCAGGGCGCGCAGGCGGTCGAGCGCGGCCGGCGCCAGCGCCGCGGCGTCGATGTCGCGCACGACCCCCGAAAGGTCGCGGATTTTGCCGTCGCGGTCGAGGATGCCGGGTTTTTCCTGCCCCGACGGGCCGTAGCGCAGAAGCTTCATCGATAGTACTCCTTGTGACAGCTGTGTGCTGCTGAGCAAGCACCAAGGTTAGAATCTCCAAGCTGCAATTCAAAAACAGAACCGCCTCTCAGGCCGGGCCCAAATGCTTCCCGTATTTCGACAACAAAGATTTTATGTCCTCTTCGCCGTATTTCGGGATTAATGCGTCCAAGTGACGGAGAGGCAACGTCTTCCAAGTTGGTTGCATGTTTAGATATTTCTCAATATCGTTAAACATCATGGCGGTTCTTAAAAAACCAAATTCGCTGGTCTCGGTTGGTGCATCCTTGTAGAATTTCAGAATTTCCGGAGTGATTAATGCCTGCAAATCGCTAATTTTATTCAAGCCGAATTCATCCATTTCTCGGATCAGGTCTGGATCACCCTGGATGCTGTGTACCTTTATTCCTGTTTCGTTTTTTAGTTTCGTAAGAAATTCGACTAAGGAAATAGTATTTATACTCGCATCCGCCAATTCGGTGCCCTGGTCGCTCCGTAATCCTTCTGTGTACGAATCGACTGACAGTGCGATCTGATCGAACGCGGTATCTACGACCTCGAGTATACCAGCATAAAGATTCAATTTACGTTGGAGCGCTTCCGGCAGAACTCCAGAAAATTTATACGACCGATCATGCGTTAATTCTGCCCATGCGTGTTGAAGAACGGTCCTTATTTGGATTTCAAATTTCAAACTGCAAAGATCTTTATACTCACGCATTCCTTTTCTGATATGGCCGAGACTGCAGACAAAATGAACTGATCTGTATCCCACTTTATCATTTCCTAATATTTGTGCGCGATCCATGCTATTTTCTGTGTCAACGATGAATGTGTCGGAGATAATGTTTGAAATCTGTCCCACTTGGTGATCGAGATATGTCACAATCCTGATGCCGGTAAGATCTGTGAGCTGTTCTGATGGGTTTGCGTATGATTTTCGAGTAATCTTTTCGGAGGCTGATTCTCTAGTTTTAGTTCGGCCTGTAACGCTCAGAAAGTCGACGCCCTCGTCGTTCAAGATGTTCGCTATCAATGTCTGCACCACTCGCGTGAGGCGTGCATGCTTTGGTAGTGCCTGATCAAGAAAATCAGTTTCTGCCGGTGATGAGTGCTTCATCTTTGCCGAAGCCGTTCTGCTGGGTCGGAGAGGCATCTTACCCGAGCCCGATCACGCCATCCGTCGCGAGCGCCTCGAGCGTCGGCCGGTCGAGGCCGAACTGGCCGAGGATCTCGGCCGTGTGTTCGCCCAGTCGCGGCGCCGGCAGGCGCAGACGGCCCGGCGTCGCCGAGAGGCGCGGGATGATGTTGTGCATCGTGACCTGCCCGAGCTGCGCATCCGGCACATCGACGACGATCCGGCGCGCCCGCACATGCGGGTCGGCGAGGAACTGGTCGATGTCGTAGACCGGCGCCGCGGTCACCTCGGCGGCGGCGAACGCCGCCATGTTCTCGTCGAGCGTGCGGGCGGCGATGAATTCGGCGATCGGCGCCTCGCATAGGGCGGCGTTCTCCACGCGGTCGCTGTTGGTGCGGAAACGCGGGTCGAGGATCATGTCGGCGCGGCCGATGGCGCGGAAGAGCCGCTCGGACATCGCCTGGATCGACGCTGAAATGCCGATATAGCGGCCGTCCTTGGTCTGGAAAACATTGCGCGGGCTGGTGGTCTCCGAGCGGCTGCCGCTGCGCGGCCGGATCTCGCCGCTAAGGTTGTAGATCGGCGCCTCGGTGGCGATGAACGAGAACAGCGGGTCTAGGAGCGGCAGGTCGATCACCTGGCCCCTGCCGCCGCCGATTTCGACCTCGCGCAACGCCACCATCACCGCGAAGGCGCCGTAGAGACCGGCCACCATGTCGGCCAGCGCGGTCGGCGGCAACACCGGCTCGCGGTCGGCAAAGCCGGTCCGCGCGGCATAGCCGGACATGCTCTCGACCAATGTGCCGAAACCCGGGCGGTCGCGGTAGGGACCGTCCTGCCCCCACCCCGAGACGCGCACGATGACGAGGCGCGGGTTGCTTTGGTGCAGTACCTCCGGGCCGAGGCCGATCTTTTCGAGCGTGCCGGGGCGGAAATTCTCGATCAGCACCTCGCTCGAATTGGCCAGGTCGAGCAGGAGATGGCGCCCGCGCGGCTTCCGCAGCGACAGCGCGAGGCTCTTTTTGTTGCGGGCATAGAGCTTCCAGTGGACGCTGACGCCGTCTGTTTGCCAGGCGCGCAGCGGATCCCCCTTGACCGGGTCCTCGATCTTGAGGACCTCAGCGCCGAAATCGGCGAGCTGAGAGGATACCGCATTGCCGGCGACCAGCCGCGACAGGTCGACGACCCGCACCCCGTCGAGCGGGGCGGGGGCATCCGCCTCGAACGGCGTTGCGATCGGCTGTTCCGGCAGGCTCATTGCTCCGGCTCCGCGCTGCGGCCTCGGCCGCACCTTACAGGCGGTGGGCGGCGAAGAAAACCGCGGGGCGGGCGGGAGTGATGGACGGGGGCGACGGATGCAGTCAGTCGGACGACATACTGCCGGGCCGAGGGCGGCGCGCCCGCCGTCCGCGCCGCGGCGCACCGCCATCGCCGAGCCCGCCGGCAGTCCGCTGCGCCAAGGCCAACTCGGAGCGCTGCAACTCGTGCGCGGCTTCTGCCAGGGCCGCCCGCGCCTCGCCGAGTTGATGCTCGATTGCGATGACCGAGCGCTCGACCGTGGTGCGGCGCTCGAGCAAAGCGGCCCGGACGGCCGGATCGGCGGCGCTATCCTGCCCGATCTCGACCCGCAGCCGCAGCGCGTCGGCCGCCAGCCGCTGCGCCAGCTGCTCGAGCTCGCCAACATAGCGCCGCTGCTCTTCGCACTGGCGGCGGCGCGCGCGCAGAAGGTTCTCGATCAGCCTCATCGCAGCTCCGTCAGCGCGCGCCGCCGCCGCCCCTTTTGCCCTAGGGTGATCGGTGCGCCGCCGGCTACCCGGGTCGACATGCGATCCACACTGTCGAAATAGCGCTAAGATCAAGTTAAGCTGCGGCGGAGCCGCGCCGCGCGCGCGACAACCATGAATAAGCTTTTCTTAACCGCTCCTGCTAATACTCGTTAACGACGACGGCGCGGCCCGCCCGCCAACCCCCCGGGGAGGTCACTGATGCGTGTTCTGTTGGTTGAGGATGACGCCGCCACGGCAGCCGGCATCGAGCTGATCCTGAAGAAGGAAAGCTTCATCTGCGATACCACCGATCTCGGGGAAGACGGGCTCGAAATCGGCAAGCTCTACGATTACGACATCATCATCCTCGATCTGATGCTGCCTGACATCGACGGCTACGAGGTGCTGCGGCGGTTGCGGGCGGCGCGGGTGCGCACGCCAATCCTCATTCTCTCCGGCCTTGGCGAGCTCGACCACAAGATCAAGGGGCTGGGCTTCGGCGCCGACGACTTCCTGACCAAGCCCTTCGACCGGCGCGAGTTGATCGCCCGCATCCAGGCCATCGTGCGCCGCTCGAAGGGGCACTCCGAGTCGACGATCCGCACCGGCAAGCTGGTGGTCAACCTCGACAGCCACATCGTATCGGTCGAGGATCATCCGGTGCACCTGACGGCCAAGGAATACGGCATCCTCGAATTGCTGAGCCTCCGCAAGGGCACGACGCTCACCAAGGAGATGTTCCTCAACCACCTCTACGGCGGCATGGACGAGCCCGAGCTGAAGATTATCGACGTGTTCGTCTGCAAGCTGCGCAAGAAACTGGCGCAGGCGACCGGCGGCGAGCACTACATCGAAACGGTGTGGGGCCGCGGCTACGTGCTGCGCGACCCGGTCGAGGCAGGCGGCGAACTGCACACCGCCTGAGGCGAGAGCCGGCTACGCCTTGACGACCGTCAGGCGGAAACCGGAGGGTTCATCCGTCAGCACAACCCGCGATCCGAGCGCGGCGGCGAGCAAACCCGCGAAATAGGCGCCGACCGTGCGCGACGTCAGGGTGGCGACCGGCGTCGCCAGGGCGAGCGCGTCGCGGATCTGGGCGGACGGTCCCGGGCCCTCACCGATCGCCTCGACCTGCATGCCCTCAGCCGCAGCGCCGACGATGAGCCGGCCGCCGCGCGGCAGCGCCTCGCCTGCAAGCGCCAGCAGCAGGCAGGCGAGCTTCTGCTGCTCCAGCGGGAGTGCCCGCACCTCGGCGCCGTAATCGCACGTCACGGCGCTGCCCTCGCAGAGTTCCGCCGCCAACTGGTGGGGCGGCGGGCCGCCCAGACTGCCGCCGCTGAAGCCGTAGGCAAAGCGGTAGAATTGCAGGGACCGGCTTGCCTTTCGGGCGCTGTCGCCGACCAGCGCGAGCGCGTCGCGGGCAAACTCCGGCTCCTCGTCGGCCAAT
The DNA here is from genome assembly GCA_050257895.1 of Thiohalocapsa sp. Lineage (GTDB taxonomy): Bacteria > Pseudomonadota > Alphaproteobacteria > ATCC43930 > CGMCC-115725 > DATARH01. Next base: position 2,059 of record JBLMXS010000119.1, on the reverse strand, counting down.
AGCTCGACGCCGTTGCCGATCGCCGAGACCGGGCCGATCAGGTCATGACATAACCGCGCGCTCAACAGCTCGACGACGCGCAGATCGATGGCTCCGCTCATGCCGCATGCTGGCATGGCATAGCCGGCGCGGCAATGGTGCGCGCGGCGTTGTTCGTGCTGTGCTTTCTCGTGATCATCAGCATATATGGCGGCGGCTTCGCGACCGTGCCTGCCTATCTGCGCGACATGTTCGGCACGCGCTACGTCAGCGCGATCCACGGCATGCTGATCACCGCGTGGTCGGCGGCCGGCATTTTCGGGCCGGTCATCGTCAACTACATGCGCCAGTACCAGATCGACCAGGGCGTCAAGGCGCAAGCCTACAATGTGACGATGTACGTGATGGCGGGTCTCCTGCTGATCGGGTTCTTCTGCAACTTGTTCATCCGCGCCGTCGACGAACGGCATCACATGCGCCAGGACGCAGCCGACGCGATGGGCATAGCGGATTGACGGAGGCAGGCATGGCGACAAAAAACGCGGAGGGCAACGCCCTCAAGCTGATCCTCGCTTGGGGCTTCGTCGGCATCCCTCTCGCCTGGGGCGTGATCGAGACCTGCATCAATGCACTGAAGCTGTTCCACTGAGAACTGCGCGCCGGAGGGGTTTGCTTATCCCACGCCGAGGCGCAGCAGCCCCTCCGCCCGCGCGAGGTCCTCCGGCCGGTTGGCGTTGAAGAACGGGTCGATCGGATCGGCCGGGAACGCCACCGTCGCGAGCCGGTACCGCGCCGTCCACACATCGACCTTGCGGATGCCCTCGGCGACGACGGCCTGCCGCAGCGCCTCGCGCAGATGCACGGGCCACAGCCCGATTACCGGGTGCGCCCGGCCCTCGGAGGCGGCGCAGGCGAGATCGGCGCCGGCCGCGTTGGTGCCCTCTTCGAGGCGCGCCACGAGGTCGTGCGGCAAGAACGGCGCGTCGGTCGCGACGCTGGCAACGAACCGGCAATCAGGGCAACGGACGGCCGCCCAGTCGAGCCCGGCGAGGATGCCCGCCAACGGCCCGGCAAAATCGGGCACGCTATCGGCAACGACCGGCAAGCCCCATGCGGCGAAGCGCGCCGGGTCGCCGCTGGCGTTCAGCACCAGCGCCGCGACCTGCGGCCGCATCCGCGCGACGACATGGTCGAGCAGGGGGCGGCCGCCGACCAGCCGCAGCGCCTTGTCGCCGCCGCCCATGCGCCGGGACTGGCCGCCGGCCAGCAGCAGCCCGACTATCGGCGTCCCGGGTTTCATTCTGCATCTTCCTCGGCAGGGCTCGCCTTACGCCCGAGCCGCGCCGGCTCGTCGGCGACCGCATGCGGGTCCCCGTCGAACACGATGCGCTCGCTGCCGGAGAGCGCGATGAACCGGCGCCCCTTGGCGCGGCCGACCAGCGTCAACCCCGCCTGACGCGCCAGCTCGACCCCCCAGGCGGTGAAGCCCGAGCGCGAGACGAGGATCGGAATCCCCATCTGCACGGTCTTGATCACCATCTCCGAGGTCAGCCGCCCGGTCGTGTAGAAGATCTTGCCGTGCGGCGAGACGTTGTGCCGGTGCATATAGCCGGCGATCTTGTCGACCGCGTTGTGCCGGCCGACATCCTCCATGTAGAGCAGCGGCCGGTCTTCTTCGCATAAGACGCAGCCGTGGATCGCGCCGGCCGCGAGGTAGAGGCTGGGGGCGGTGTTGATCTTGCGGGTCAGCGCGTAGAGCCAGGAGGTGCGCAAAATCGCCGCCGGATCGAGCCGGACCTCGTCGAACCTCTCCATCAGGTCGCCGAACACCGTGCCCTGGGCGCAGCCCGAGGTCAGCGTCTTTTTCTTCAGCTTCTCCTCGAAATCGGTCTCGCGCTCGGTGCGCACGACAACAGTCTCGATCTCGTCGTCGTAATCAACCGCGATGATGCGGTCGTGGGGGCGCAGCATGTTCTGGTTCAACAGGTAGCCGACCGCGAGGTAATCCGGATGGTCGCCGATCGTCATCATCGTGACAATCTCGCGGCCGTTGAGGAACAGCGTCAGCGGCCGCTCAGTG
>JBLMXS010000118.1:0-6813 GCA_050257895.1 Thiohalocapsa sp. | reverse complement strand
GGGCGACGCGCTGCCGGCGCCGCTGCGGCCGGAGCAGATCGTCGTCGGCGACGTCGCCGATGCGGCGACGCTGGCGGCGGTCGACGCCCGCGCCCGCGAACTCGGCCTGCCGGCGGTGCGCGGCGTCGTGCACGCCGCCGGCGTCCTCGAGGACGCGCTGGTGGCGCGGCTCGACCCGGCCAGCCTCGATCGCGTCATGCGGCCGAAGCTCGCCGGCGTCCGCGCGATCAGCGAGCATTGGCCGGACCTCGATCTGCTGGTCGGCTTCTCGTCGGCCGGCGCGCTATTCGGCTCCGCCGGCCAGGCATCGCACACCGCGGCCAGCGCCGCGCTCGACGCGGCGCTGCGCCAGCTGGCGGCCGCCGGCCGGTCGGCGGTGGCGGTCGATTGGGGCGCCTGGGGCGAGCACGGCGCGGCCGCGAGAAGCGGCGTCGGCGCCAGCCTCGCTGCCGGCATGGGCAGCATCGCCACCGCCGACGCCTTTGCGGCCCTTGACCGAATCCTAGCCAATGGGGCCCAGGGCAGCGCGCAGGCGGCGGTCTTGCCGATCGACTGGCCCGCGATGCGCGCCGCCGGTGCGGTGCCGGCGCTGCTGCGCGACCTCACCGCCGAGCCGGCCCCCGGCGCCATCGCGTCCGCGCCTGCCGCCGCTGCCGCCCCAGTGCCGGCTGCGGCGCCGGCGATGTCGCCGGAGCGGCGGCGGGAATGGCTGCGCGAGCGCATCGCCTCCGAGGCCGGCGCGATGCTGGCGATAAGCGGCATCATCGAGCCGCGCCGGCCACTGCAGGAACTGGGGCTCGATTCGCTCGCCGCGCTCGAATTGCGCAATCGCCTCGGGCATCTGGTCGGCGCCGTGCTGCCGGCGGGCCTGTTGTTCGACTACCCGACGATCGCGGCGCTGACCGAGCATCTGGCGACCTCGTATTTCGGGCTCGCGCCGTCAACCGCCACGCCGCCGCCGCCGGTGGGGATGGAGGAGGATGGGCTGGCGGGCGCCTCCGAGGCCGAGCTCGACGCCGCGCTGGCGGCGTTCGCGGCGCGGTATGATGAGGCTGAGCCGTGAGCGACGCCGCCGTTAACGCCGCCACTGCCGCCGACCGCCGCGTCAAGGAGCAGGCGGTGCGCCTCCTGCAGCGCATGCAGGCGAAGCTCGACGCCGCCGAGGCGCGGCTGGCGGCGCCGGTGGCGATCATCGGCATGGCCTGCCGACTGCCGCTCGGCGACACGCCGGAGGCGTTCTGGGCGGCGCTGAGTGCGGGAGCGGACGGCATCCGTCCGGTGCCGCGCGAGCGCTGGCAGGCGGCGGAGTCGGGCCCGCTGGCGCAGGGCGGATTTCTCGACGGCATCGACCGCTTCGACGCCGAGTTCTTCGGCATCAGCCCGCGCGAGGCGGCGGCGATGGACCCGCAGCAGCGCCTGGCGCTGGAGGTCGGGTGGCATGCACTCGAAGATGCCGGCATCGCCGCCGACCGGCTCGACGAGTCGCCGACCGGCGTCTATCTCGGCTGCTGCACCGCCGATTACGCGCGGCTCGGCGATCCCGACACGCTGGCCGCCGACGGCTATGCCGCGACCGGCGGAGCTCCCGGCGTCGCCGCTGGCCGCATTGCCTATGCGCTCGGGCTCAAAGGCCCGGCGATGGTGGTCGACACCGCCTGCTCGTCGTCCCTGGTGGCGGCGCACCTGGCGGTGCAGGCGCTGCGCGCCGGCGAATGCACCCTGGCTCTGGCGGGCGGCGTCAACCTGACGTTGCTGCCGCAGGGCGCCGCGACGCTCGACCGGCTGCATATGCTGGCGCCCGACGGACGCTGCAAGGCGTTCGACGCCGCCGCCGACGGCTTCGTCCGCGGGGAGGGTTGCGGCGTCGTCGTGCTGAAGCTGCTGGCGGCGGCCGAGCGCGACGGCGACCGCGTCCTGGCCGTGATCCGCGGCAGCGCCGTGGGCCAGGACGGCCGCAGCGCGGGGTTGACCGCGCCGTCGGGGCCGGCGCAGGAGATGGTGATCCGCGCCGCGCTCGCCAATGCCGGGATGCGTTCGGACGACATCGATTACATCGAGGCGCATGGCACCGGCACGGCGCTCGGCGACCCGATCGAGATGCACGCGCTGGCGTCGGTGTTCGGCGGGCGCGAGCGGCCGCTATGGGTCGCCTCGGTTAAGAGCAACATCGGCCATGCCGAGGCGGCGGCCGGGGTGGCCGGCCTGGTCAAGACGGTGCTGATGCTGCAGCGGCAGGCGGTGCCGGCGAGCCTGCATTTCCGGCAGCTAAACCCGCATATCGATTTGCAGGGCGTGCCGATCGCGGTGCCGATGGCGCTAACGCACCAGTCCGAGCTGCGGGCGATCGGCGTCAGCTCGTTCGGCTTTTCCGGCACCAACGCGCACATCGTCGTGACCGCCCCGCCGCCGGCCGAGAGCAAGGCCATGGACGTGTCGGCGGAGGCGCCGCGCCTGTTGATTTCGGCGCGCACGCCCTCGGCCCTGGGGGAACTGATCGCGCGCTACCAGGCCTTGCTGGCCGACGGCGCCGGCTTTGCCGATGTCTGCCACAGCGCCGCGATCGGGCGAACGCGATTGCCCTGGTGGGTCTGCGTCGAGAGCCCCGACGAACTGGCGGCGGCGGTGCCGTCGGATGCGCCGCCGCCGCAATTCCCCGTCCCGCCGGGGCGCCGAATTGCGCTGCCGCTCACCCCGTTCGAGCGCCGCCGCTATTGGCTCGACGACGACGCGCCGCGGCCCGGCCGCCGCATCGCGCATGCCGGGGCCGAGACGATCTTCGAGGCGCGGCTGTCGCCGGCGATGCCGCTCGTCGCCGATCACCGGGTGCGCGGGAAGCCGCTGTTGCCGGCGGCCGACATCGTCGAGCGGCTGCTGGCGGCGGCGCAGGCGAGCGCGCGGCGCGATGGCTTGCGCGACATCGCCTTCGAGCGGCCGGTGACGGCGGATCTGCCGCGTCTCGTCCAGACCGTCGTCGAGCCCCAAGGCGGCGGCCTCGCGCTGTTCGTACAGGACGGCGAAGGGTGGCAGCGCGCCGCGCATGCCGCCGCTGCCGCGCCCGCGCCGCTGTTGTCGGTCCAGCTGGCGGCATTGCAGGCGGGCTGCACCGAAGCCGTCCCACCCGCCGACTTCGCGGCTTGGCTGCGCGCCGCCGGCCTCGATTACGGCCCGTTCTACCATTGCATCGGGGCGCTGTGGCGCGGGCCGGGCCAGGCGCTGGCGCGGCTCTTGCCGGCGGCGCCGGTGGCGTTGGTCGACGCCGCGCTGCGTGTTGCCGGCGCGATTGCGTATGGCCGGAATCCAGGCGCCGGTGGTGGCGCCGCGCGCTTGCCGATCGCCGTCGCGCATTACCAACGGTTTGCCGATCCGCCCGCCGGCGAGCTGTGGGCGCACGCCGCCCTGGTCGAGGAGAATGCCGGCGCCACAGTGGCCGACATTCGGCTGCTGGCGCCGGACGGGAGCGTCGTGGCGGCGCTCGCCGGGCTGCGGCTAGCGGCGGCGCCGGCGGCCCCCGCTGACGCCGACGAGTGGCGGCAATACTGCCATGTCGTCGAGTGGGTCGCGGCGCCGTCGCCGCTTGCCGTCTGCGCCGAGATCTGCGCCGGGTTCGGCGATCTGCGGCCCCGGCAGGCGGCCCTCGATGCCACCGCCGCCGCGTACGCCCACCGGGCCCTGCAAGCCCTCTCCGCCGCCGACGTCGCGCCGGCGCATCGCCGTCTGTGGCAGCACCTGCCGCGGCTGGCGGCCCTCGCCGGCGAGCCCGCCGATCCTGCGCTGCCCGCCGCGCTGCCGGACGGGCCGGAGGCGGCGCTGCTGCAGCGCTGCGGCGAGGCCCTGCCCGACATCCTGTGCGGGGTGCGCGACCCGCTCGCCTTGCTGTTCGAGGACGGCGGCGCCGCCGCAATTTACGCGCGGTCGCCAGTCTACGCCGCCGCCAACCGCATCGTCGCGACGCTGGCCGCCGCCGCCCTGCCATCGACCGGGCTGCGGCGGGTGATCGAGATCGGCGCCGGCACCGGCGGCACCAGCGCGGCCGTGATCGCCGCGCTGGCCGATGGCGACACCGAATACTGGTTCACCGACATCAGCCCGAGCCTGGTCGCCGCGGCGCGCGGGCGCTTTGCCGAGGCACGCTGCGCGGTGTTCGACGTCGAGCGGATGCCGGGCGAGCAGGGCATCCCCGAGGGCGGCTTCGACCTCGTCGTCATGGCCAATGTCTTGCACGCAACGCGCGACCTCGCGGCAGCGCTGCGCCATGCCGCGGCCGCGCTGGCGCCGCGCGGAATGCTGCTGCTGCTCGAGTCGGTGACGCCGGAGGCCTCGCGCGAAAGCGTCGCCAGCTGGATCGACCTGGTGTTCGGCCTGACGCCCGGCTGGTGGCGCTTTGCCGACGATGACCTGCGCCCCGACTACCCGCTGCTGTCGCGCGCCGGCTGGCAGCGGCTGCTGCAGAAACAGGGGTTCGACGTTATGGCGGTGCCCCACCGCGACGGCGAATTGCCGGGGCAGGTCGTGCTGCTGGCGCGGCGGACGGTCGACGAGCGGGTGTTTCGCGATCCCGGCGGCGCTGCGGCCGAGCGCTGCGCGGCCTTGCTCGCGGCGATCCAGGAAATGGACCCCGCGGAGCGCCGCCTCCTCGTGGTGACCAGCGGCGCCGTCGGCCCGGCGATCGCCGATCCCGCCGGCGCTGCCTTGTGGGGGATGGCGCGCACCTTGCGGCTGGAGCGGCCGGAGCTGGAGGTGCGCTCGATCGATTGTACCGGCAGCAACCCCGACGCCGCCTTGGCCGAGGAATGGCTGACCGCCGAGCCGGAACTCGCAATCGCCGACGGCCGCCGTCACCTGCCGGCGCTGGCGCCGGCGCCGGAAGCGGTTGAACCCCGCAAGCTCGACCCCGAGGGCTGGGTGCTGGTGACCGGCGCGTTCGGCGGGCTCGGCCGCTTCACGGCGGAATGGCTGGCACGGCACGGCAGGCGCCGTCTCGTGCTGAGCGGTCGCGAGGCGCCGGAGAGAGCGTGGGTGACGGCATTACGCGAGGCCGGCGTCAACCTCCGCCTCGAAGCCTGCGATCTCGCCGATCCGCTGGCGCTGGAGGCGCTGATCGCCCGGCTGCCGCCGCTCGCCGGGATCGTGCATGCCGCCGGCACGCTCGACGACGCGCCGCTGGCAGTGGCGCGGCCGCAGCAATTCGCCCGCGTGCTGGCGCCCAAATTCGATGCCGCGTTGCGGCTCGACGCCGCCTTCCCGGAGCTCGATTTCTTCCTGCTGTTCTCGTCGGCGGTCGGGTTGTTCGGACAGGCCGCGCAGGCGAGCCACGTCGCCGCCAGCGTCGCGCTCGATGCGCTGGCCGCGGCGCGGCGGCGGCGTGGTCAGCACGCCGTAAGCCTGGGCTGGGGTCCGTGGCGCGACATCGGCGCCGCCGCAGGCCGGCCGGAGCTGGTGGCGCGGATGACGGCGCAAGGGCTCGGCACGATCGCCGGCGACGCGGGCGGCGCCGTGCTCGACTGGGCATTGACGACGCCGGCGGCGGCGGTTGCGGTGTTGCCGATCGACCGGCGGCGCTTCCTCGCCAGTTTCACCGGCTCGCGACCCCCGTCCGCGACGCGCCGCTGGCAGACGCCGCGGCGCTTGCCGGCGTCGGTGCCGCCGCCCGAGCCTGTCGCGATGCCGGCCGCCGGCGCGCTGGCCGAGACGGTCGCGGCCGAGGCGGCGGCGGTGCTCGGGTACAGCCCCGGGCAGGCCATCGACCGGCGCGCCAATCTGTTCGAATTGGGGCTCGATTCGCTGATGGCGGTCGAATTGCGCAACCGGCTGCAGGCGCGGCTGCCGCAGCGGCCGCTCGCCTCGACGCTGGTCTTCGAGCACAGCAGCATCGCCGCCCTCGCCGCCCATCTCGAAGGCACCGGCATGAGCCCGCCCGCGGCGCCGGCCCCCGCGGCCGATGTCGCCGCCGACGCCGTGATCGCAATCGTCGGGATCGGCTGCCGCTTCCCGGCCGACGGCAGCGACCCGGTGCGGTTCTGGCAGGCGCTGGCAGCAGGCCGCGACGGCATCGTGCCCTATCCCGACCGGCCGGACACTGGGGTGCTGCCGGGCATGGCGCGGCCTGGCGGGTATCTGCCGGATGTCGCCGGGTTCGACCCGATGTTTTTTGGCATCGCGCCGCGCGAAGCGGTGTTCATGGACCCGCAGCACCGCCTGCTGCTCGAAGTCGCGTGGGAGGCGCTCGAGGACGCGCTGATCGCACCCGACCGGCTCGCGGGCAGCGCCACCGGCGCCTTCGTCGGCATGTGCAATTACGATTACGCCGCGCTGGCCGCGACGGCCGACGGCGCGGACGGCTATGCCGGGACCGGCGGCGCCCCGAGCATCGCGGCGGGCCGCCTCGCCTACCTGCTCGGGCTCAATGGGCCGGCGATGGTCGTCGACACCGCCTGCTCGTCGTCATTGGTCGCGGTGCATCTGGCGGCGCAGGCGCTGCGCAGCGGCGAATGCAGCATGGCGCTGGCGGGTGGCGTCAACCTGGCGCTCGGCGGCGGCACGACCGCGGCGCTCGACGGGCTGCACATGCTGGCGCCCGACGGCCATTGCAAGGCGTTCGACACCGCCGCCGACGGTTTTGTCCGCAGCGAAGGCTGTGGCGTCGTGGTGCTGAAGCTGCTTTCGGATGCGCAGCGTGACGGCGATCGGGTGCTGGCGGTGATCCGCGGCTCGGCTGTCAACCAGGACGGCAGGAGCGCCGGGCTGACGGCGCCGTCGGGGCCGGCGCAGGAGGCGGTGATCCGCGCTGCGCTCGCCAATGCCGGGATGGGTGCG
>JBLMXS010000117.1:0-11611 GCA_050257895.1 Thiohalocapsa sp. | reverse complement strand
ATGGCGGTCGGGCTGCGGCACCGCCTCGAACAGCTGGCCGGCATCCCGGTGCCGGCGGCGGCGCTGTTCGCGCACCCGACGGTCAACCGGCTCGCCGGCTGGCTGGCCGGGGAACGGCGGGACGTGCCGCTGCCGGCGTCCCGCCGCGACGCGGCCGGCGAGGCTATCGCCATCGTCGGCCTGGCCTGCCGTCTGCCCGGCGGCATCGCGACGCCGGCCGATTTCCTGGCGCTGCTGTCGGCCGGCCGCGAGGCGATCGGCGATTTTCCGGCCGTCCGGCCGACCGCGCCGTTATGGGACGCCGCCGCCGGGCTCGCCAGCCGCCGCGGCGGTTTTCTCGACGCGGTCGACCGTTTCGATGCCGCCTTCTTCAGGATCAGCCCGCGCGAGGCGGTGCAGCTCGACCCGCAGCAACGGCTGCTGCTCGAAGTCGCTTGGGAGGCGCTGGAGGACGCCGGCATCGCTCCCGACCGCCTCGACGGCAGCCGCACCGGCGTCTTCGTCGGCGCCACGGGCAGCGATTATGCCGCCCTCGCTCGGCGGGCCGGCGCCGGGGCGCTCGACGCCCATAGCCTGGTCGGCCAGCCGAGCAACACGCTGGCCGGGCGCCTCGCCTACCAGTTTGGCCTGACCGGCCCGGCACTGACCGTCGACACCGCCTGCTCGTCGTCGCTGGTGGCGCTGCATCTTGCGATCGCCGCCTTGCGGCGCGGCGAGGCCGAATCGGCCTTGGTAGGCGGCGTCAACCTGATCCTGACGCCGGACGTGTCGGTGATGCTGTCCGAGGCCGGCGTGCTGTCGAAGCGCGGGGAGTGCCGGCCGTTCGATGCGGCGGCCGACGGCTATGTCCGCGGCGAAGCCGTCGGCGTCGTCGTCCTGAAGCCGCTGGCGACGGCGCGGCGCGACGGCGACCGCGTGCTGGCCGTCGTCAAGGGCAGCGCCGTCAACCATGACGGCCGCAGCAGCAGCTTCACCGCCCCCAACGGCGCGGCGCAGACTGCGGTGATCCGCGCCGCGCTCGCCGATGCCGGGCTCGGCCCCGGCGACATCGACTACATCGAGGCGCACGGCACCGGCACCGCGCTCGGGGACCCGGTCGAGCTCGACGCGCTCGCCGACGTGTTCGCCGACGGCCGTCACGCGCTTCATGTCGGCTCGGTCAAGGCGGCTGTCGGCCACACCGAGGCCGCCGCCGGCATCGTCAGCGTCATCAAGGCGGTGTTGTGCCTGCGCGCCGGCCGTCTGATGGCGCAGGTCAATTTCGCGCGGCGCAACGCGCTGGCGCGCGACGCATTCCCGGTCGTCGTGACGCGCCCCGACATCGCGCTGCGCGACGGCGCCCTTGTCGGCGTCAGCGCCTTGGGGGCGAGCGGCACCAACGCGCACGTCGTCCTCGCCGCCGGCGAGACCGCGACAGAGGCGGCAATGCGGCGCGTCGCGCTGCCGCTGACGCGGTTCGAGCCACAACGCTACTGGCTGCCGGAGACGGCCCGGCCGCCGCCGCCGGCGCTGCTTGGCGAACCGCGGCGTTCGGCACGCAGCGGCGAGGTGGTGCGCGAAGGCCGCCTCGACCCGGCGCTGCCCTGGCTGCGCGACCATATCGTCAACGGCGCAACGCTGCTCCCCGCCGCCGGGTTTGTGACGCTGTGCGCACTCGCCGGGATCGCGGCGCTGACCGCGATCGAATTCCGCCGGCCGCTCGAGATCCCGCCCGACGGCGTCGCGATTCAGCTGGTCGAGGACCGTGATAACGGGGTCGCGCTCTATGCCGAGACCGCCGATGGCTGGAGCGAGATCGCCGCCGCGCGTATCGCCCGCGACAAGCCGTCTGGCGTCTTTGCCGACGCGCCCGGCCGCGAGGCCGCCGCGCTCGACGGCGCCGCATTCACGCGCGAACTGGCGGGCCGTGGCTTTGAATTCGGCCCGGCCTACCATCTGGTGACGCGGCTGGAGCGCGACGGGCGCGTTGCCGCGGCCGCGATCGACGGGCCGCCGGACAGCCGTGACGCGCATGATCCGGCAACGCTCGACGCCGCCCTGCAGGCGCTGACGTCGCTGCTGCCGGCGGCTGCCGGGCCGTCTCTGCCGGCGCGGATCGAGGCGGCGTGGCTGCAGGAGCTGCCCCACGGGAGGCTGACGGCTCGGGCGCGGCTGCGCCTCGACGAGGACAGCCATGCGGTCGGCGACGCCCTCATCGAGGACGCCAGCGGACACAAGGTCGCGGTCCTGCAGGGGGTCGAGCTGCGGCCGCTGCCGGCGCAACCGGGTCTGTGGTTCCACGATGTCGTGTGGCGGCCGGCGACGGCTTCAGCCGCCGTTGCGGCCGGGCATTGGCATGCAATCGGCCCCGGCGCCGCCGGGCTCGGCCTGGCCAGCGCCGACGAAGCGGGGGACGGCCCGCTGCCGGCGGCGGCGCCGGGCATCGTCGATCTGCGCCCGCTGACGGCCGCGACGCCGCAGGCTTGCATCGCCGCGACGGCGGCGCTGGTGCGGGCGGCCGCCCGGATGACCCCGCCGCCGCAGCTCGTGATGGTCAGTCGCAGCTCCAGCACGGCGCCGCCGGTGCTCCCGGGCGAGGCGCCGGCGGCGGCGGTGCTGATGGGAATGCAGCCGGTGATCGCCGCCGAGCACCCCGAATTGCGGTGCCGCTGGCTCGATCTCGACCCCGACGAGCCGGGGTTGCCGCCACTGACCGCGCTTGCCGGCCCGGCTGGCCGCTTCGCGCTGCGGCAGGGGCGCCTGCTCGCCCCGGAGATCGTCAAGGCGATGCCGGAGCCGGCGCCGCCGCTGCACCTCGCGCCGGGGCCCGACCGCAGCCTGGCCGAGCTGGCGGTGCTGTCGGATGCCGAGACGCCGCCGCCCGGGTCGGGCGAGGTGCAGATCCGGATCGCCGCCGCCGGCCTTAATTTCAAGGACGCGCTGACGGCGCTCGGCCGCGCCGCGGCCCCGCTCGGGCTCGAATGCGCCGGTGAGGTGATCGCGGTCGGCGCCGGCGTCGATCGGTTGGCTCCCGGCGACCCGGTGCTCGCCTTCGCGCCGGGCGCGCTGGCGACGCATGTCAACGTGTCCGCCGCAACCGTCCTGCGCCGCCCCGATTGGCTCGACGAGGACGGCGCGGCGAGCCTGCCGGTGGCGGCGCTGACCGCCTGGCACGGCCTCGTCGACATCGCCGGCCTCCGGCCGGGCGCCCGTGTCCTCGTGCATGCCGGCGCCGGCGGGGTCGGCGCGATGGCGGTGGCGCTGGCGACGGCGTTGGGTGGCCACGTGTTCGCGACCGCCAGCGCCGGCAAGGAGAGGGCGGCCCTGGCCGCCGGCGCCGAGTTGGTCGGCGACTCGCGCTCGATCGACTTTGTCGAGGCCGCACGCGCCTGGGCCGGGGAGTTCGGCTTCGATATCGTGCTGAACGCGCTCGGGTCGGAGATTGCGCAGGCCTCGGCCGAGCTGCTGCGGCCGGATGGCGTCTTTCTCGAAATCGGCAACGCGTCGCCGCCTGCGGTCACAAAACCGATCCATCATGTCGCCTACGATCTGACGATGCCGATCGCGGCCGATCCGGGCTGGTTTGCTGACCGGCTGCAGCGCGTCCTCGACATGCTGCAGGCGGGGCATCTGCCGCTGCCGCGCCGCACCTCGCTGCCGTTGGCCGCCGCTGGCGCCGGGCTGCGGGCGCTGGCCGACGGCGCCACGATCGGCAAGCTTGTCGTACGCCTGCCGCGGCCGCTGGCGATCCGCGGCGACGCCAGCTACCTCGTCACCGGTGGCGCCGGTGCGGTCGGGCATGCCTTGGCTCGGCAGCTGAAACTGGCCGGTGCCGGCGAGGTGGTGCTGCTGTCGCGCCCGGCGTCGGCCCACTCGGATTTTGGCCCCGATTTCCGCACCGTCGCCGCCGATGTCACAGATGCTGACGCGGTCGCCGCGGTGTTGCGCGAGCTGCCGCGGCTCAACGGCGTCATCCATGCCGCCGGCGCCTTGCACGACCGCACGCTGGCCGCACTCACCGATGCCGACATCGCGGCGGCAACCGCCGCAAAGATCGCCGGCGCCGGCAATCTCGACCGGCTGACGCGCGACCGCCGGCTCGATTTCTTCGTGCTGGTCTCGTCGACGTCCGGAAGCCTGGCAGCGCCGGGGCAGGCCGCCTACGCCGCCGCCAACGCCTGGCTCGACCGTCTGGCCGCTTCCCGCCGCGCCCACGGCCTGCCGGCCACCGCGATCGCGTTCGGGCCGTGGCTGGGCGGCATGTTCGCGCGGCTCGACGCGGCCCAGCGCCGGCAGATCGAGCAATCCGGGCTGCGCCCGATGCCGCCGCGCCGTGCCGCCGCCGCGCTGCTGCCGGTGCTGGCGAGCGGCGCCGTCCACCGCCTGGTGATGGACCGCGCGCCGGCGGCCGAAATCGGGGCGAGCGAGCCGGCATCGCGCATCATGCTGCTGCAGGCGGCGCCGGCCGAGCGTCCGTGCCTGCTGCGTGACGAGCTCGCCCGCCGGCTGACCGCGCTGCTCGGCCTGCCGGCCGGCGCGCCGCTCGACCCGCGCCGAGCCCTGCGCGACCTCGGCCTCGATTCGCTGCTGTCGGTCAGCCTGCGCAATGAGTTAGCGGGGGCGTTCGGGGTCGACCTGCCGTCGACGCTGCTGTTCGACTACCCGACCCTGGAGGCGCTCGCAGCGTTTCTGCTGCCGTTCTTCGCGGACCCGGGGCCGGCGGACGAGCCGCCCCCGGAGCGGAGCGAGCTCGCGGCACTCGGCGAAAGTGAGCTGGCAGCGCTGCTCGAGCGCGAACTCGATCCAGCCTCATGAGCGACGCCGCCGCCAGCGATCCACGCGACGTGCTGCGCCGCGCGTTGATCGAAATCCGCAGCCTGAAACAGCGGCTGACGGCGGCGGAGCAGGCCACTTCCGCGGCGCCGCCCGCGCCGGAGCCGATCGCGGTGATCGGCATCGGCTGCCGCTTTGCCGGCGGCGTCGACAGCCCGGCGTCGTTCTGGAAGCTGTTGATCGAGGGGCATGACGCAATCCGGCCGCGGCCCGCCGGGCGCTGGCGCGCCGCTAACGACAGCGGCCCCGCATGCGGCGGCTTCCTCGATGATGTCGAGGGGTTCGACGCGCGGCTGTTCGAGATCGCGCCGCGCGAGGCGGCGGCGATGGATCCGCAGCACCGCCTCTTGCTCGAAGTCGCCTGGGAAGCGCTCGAGCACGCCGCGATCGACGCGCAGGCGCTCGCCGGCAGCCGCACCGGCGTCTTCATCGGCCTCGCCACCAACGATTTCGCCCGGCTTGTGCCGGCGGCGTCGGTCGACCGCTATTTCGGCGTCGGCAGCAGCCCGGCGGTGGCGTCCGGCCGCCTCGCCTATCTGTTCGATCTGCGCGGACCGTGCCTGACCATCGACACCGCCTGTTCGTCCTCGCTCGTCGCGGTGCACTACGCGATGCGGGCATTGCGCCAGCGCGACTGCGACCTGGCGTTGGCCGGCGGCGCCAGCCTGATGCTCGGACCCGAGCTCGGGGCGAGCTTTGCCGCCGCCGGCATGCTGGCGCCCGACGGACGCTGCAAGAGCTTCGACGCCGCGGCCGACGGCTACGGCCGCGGCGAGGGCGCCGGCATCCTCGTGCTGCGCCGCCTCGCCGACGCGCTCGCCGCCGGCGATCCGGTGCTGGCCGTGCTGCAGGGCTCGGCGATCAACCAGGACGGCCGCAGCGCCGGCCTGACCGCGCCCAACGGCCCGGCCCAGACGGCGCTGATCGGGATGGCGCTGGCGGACGCGCGGCTGACGGTCGACGACATCGACTATGTCGAGACGCACGGCACCGGCACGCCGCTCGGCGACCCGATCGAATGGCATGCGCTCGCCGCCGCCTTTGCCGGAAGGCAACGCACGCTGCGCATCGGCGCCGTCAAGAGCAATATCGGCCATACCGAGGCGGCGGCCGGGATCGCCGGGCTGATCAAGGCGGTATTGGCGGTGCAGCACGATTTGCTGCCGCCGAGCCTCAATTTCCGCCGGCGCAATCCGGCGATCGCCGACCCCGCCGGGCTGATCGAGGTGGCGGTCGAGGCGGTTGCCGGGGTCCGGTACGCCGGCGTCAGCTCGTTCGGCTTTTCCGGCACCAATGCGCATGTCGTCGTCGGCCCGCCGCCGCAGCGCACCGCGCCGGCGGCGACGGGCGACGGGCTGCTGCTGCTGACGGCGCGCGACCCGCCGGCGCTGCACGCCCTCGCCGATCGCTATCGGCGGGAATTTGCGGCCGGCCTCGATTTCCTCGCCGCCTGCCATACCGCCGCCACCGGCCGCGCCCGATTACCGTGGTGGATCGCCGTGCGCTCGCCCGGCGAGCTCGCGACGGCGACCCCGGCGAACGGCCCACCGCCGACCTCGGGTCCGACGAGCGGCCCGCGCGTTGCCTTGCCTACCTACCCGTTCCAGCGTGAGCGCTTCCCGCTCCCCGGCGCGCGCCCGCCGGAGCGCCTGCTGATGCCCGAGGATCCGCTGCTCGCCGGCAGCGACGGTCTCGCCCATCTCGGCGTGCTGCTGCAGCTGCTGCTGGATGGACTTGGCGAGCCGGCGCTGATGCTGGCAACGGTGACGTTCGCGGCGCCGCTCGCTGTGACGACGCCGCGGCATGTCCGCACGGCGCGCGACGGCGACGCTGTCATCCTGGAGAGCCGCGGCAGCGGCGAGGCGGAATGGACCGCGCATCTGCAGGCGAGACTGCTGCCGGCGCCTCCCGCCCCAGCGCCGCCGCCGGAAGCCGCCACCGCCGAGGCGGCTCCCGCCGAGGAGCTGTACCGGCGCATCGCCGCCTGCGGCTTCCGCTACGGCGCCGAGTCGTGCCGTATGGACCGGGTGGCGGCTGCGGAGGATGTCGCCTTCGGCTGGCTTAAGCCGGCAACCGCGGCGACCGGCGGCGGCGAGGTCGAAGCCGCGGCGCAGCTCGCCTACGCGCTGCTGCCGCCGTACGCCGCGCCGGTGATGCTGGCCTCCGCGGAGCGGTTGTACTGGCGACCGGCGCCGGGGTCGACGGCGTGGTGCGAACGGCTCCACGATACCGCCGGCGGCGGCGACCGCGGCTTCCTCGCCGATCTGGGGCTCGATGGCGAAGACGGCGCGGCGGTGCTGCGGATCGACGCGGCGGTTTTCGCGCCGTTGCCGGATCTGGGGGCGCGCTGGAGCCGGTCGGTCGCCTGGGTGCCGGCGACGTTGCCTCCGGCGACGCCGTCCGAGAATGCGCCGCTCGTCTGGGTAGCGCCCGAGCATGAAGCGGACCCGGCGCGGCTCTGCGCGGCGCTGCTGCAGGCACTGCCGGCGGACTCGACTTGCCGCCTGCGCATCGTGACGCGCGGCGCGCAGGTGACCGGCGCCGAAGCCTCGCCGCCGGCATTGGCGCAGGCCGCGCTGTGGGGCCTAGCGCAGGCGATCATCGCCGAGCGGCCGGCGCTGAAGACGCGGTTGATCGATCTCGACCCCGACCTGCCAACGGCGGCGCAGCAGGAGGCGCTGGCGGCCGAGGGGACGGCCGATGACGAGCCGGCCGTGGCGTGGCGCGGCGGCTGCCGGCTGGCGCGCCGTCTCGCGGCGCCGGCGCGGCCGCGTCCGGCCGGCCGGCAGGCCCGCATCCCGGCGCCGGGCCATATCGCCTGGCAGCCCATCGGCGAAGCGACGCTGGCCGCAGGCATGGTGCGAGTCGACGTCGTCGCGGCTGGGCTGACCTTTCGCGACCGGCTCTTGTTCAACGGCATGGCGCCGGCGGGCAGCCGGCTCGGCGCCGACTGCGCCGGCATCGTCGCGGCGGTCGGTCCCGGCGTCGCGTCGCTGCGGCCCGGCGATGCGGTGGTCGCAATCTGTCCCGAGGCGATCGCCGACAGCGTCGTCGTGCCGGAAGGAGCGGTCGCACCGGCGCCGTTCCCCGATCTCGTCGCCGCCGCGACAATGCCGGTGCCGTACCTGACGGCGCTCGCCGGGCTGGGGCCGCTCGGGCCGGGCGATCGCGTGCTGGTGCACCAGGCCGGCAGCGCCACCGGTCTCGCCGCGCTGGCGGTCGCGAAGCGCACCGGCGCCGCCGTCGTCGCGACCGCGGCGCGGCAGCGGCACGCCTGGTTCACCGCCGACGCCGAGGTTGTCCTCGACAGCCGCGCCCCAGAAACTTGGCAGAAGGCGCTGGCCGGCGTCACGGTCGCGTTCGGCGCCTTCGACGACGCGCTGGCGGCGCGGCTGCGGCCGGCCCGCATCGTCAATCTCAACAAGAGCGCGGCGGTGCATTTCGACCTCGACGCGCTAGCCACGGAGCGGCTGCGCGCGCTGTTGCGCGAGCTGCCGGGGCTGCCGCCATTGCCGCGGCAGATCGTGCCGCGCGACGCCCTCGCCGAGGCGCTCGCCGGCAACGGCCCGCTGGTCGGGCGCAGCATTGTCCTCCTGCGAGAGCCGCCGCCGGCGCGCATCGAGCCGGGCGCGCTTTATCTGGTCACCGGCGCCGCCGGCGCGCTCGGCGGGCTGGTTGCCGATTGGCTGATGCTGCAAGGCGCGCGCCTCTGCCTGGTCGACCGCGCGCCGGTGCAGGCTGCGGCGCCGCACCTCGCGGTAACCGCCGATTGCGGCGACGCGGCTGCGATGGGCGCCCTGTTCCGGAGCCTGGCGAACGCGGACGCACCGTTGCGCGGCGTCTTCCATTGCGCCGCGATCACCGACGACGACCCGCTCGACCGGCAGACCTCGGAGCGCATTGCGGCGGTCTTGCGGGCCAAGGTCGACGGCGCCATGCTGCTCGACCGGCTGACCCGCCTGCATTGCTTCGGCGCGCGGCAGCTGCATCATTTCGTGCTGTTCTCGTCGCTGGTCGCCAGCGTGCCGTCGGCCCGCCAGGGAGCCTATGCCGCCGCCAACGCGGTGCTCGACCAGTTGGCGCAGGCCCGCCGGCAGCGCGGTTTGCCGGGGTTGAGCCTCGCCTGGGGGCCGTGGCACGCCGGCATCGGCCGCGCTATGGGGACGCGTGCCGTCACGGCCTGGCAGGGGTTCGGGGTGCGCCCGATCCTGCCGGCCTTCGGGCTGCGCGCCCTGCCGCACCTGTTGGCCGCGCCCGAGGCCCATCTCGTCGTCACCGACAAGAACTGGGCCGACAAGGATTGGGCCGACAAGGATTGGCGGCGCGAGGACAGCGCTGCGGCATCTGATGGCGAGCAGCCGCGCCGAGACCAGCCGGGTCCGATGACGGTGACCCGGCTGCAGGCGATCCTGGCGCCGCTCCTCGGCGTGCGCGACCCGGCGACGCTCGACGCCGACGTTCCATTGACGACGCTCGGCTTCGATTCGCTGACGGCCGTCGAGTTTGCCCGCGCCCTGAGCCGCGAGCTCGGCCGCCCGGTGCCGCCCGATTTCGCCTACAGCCACCCGACGCTCGCCGAGGCCGCGACGGCGCTGGCGCCGCCCGAGGCGAAGCCGCGGCCGACGCCGACCGAGGCGGCCATGCCGCAGGAGGCGCGGTTCGTCCTGCTGCGGCCGCGCTGGGAGACGCGCCCCGCCGTCGCCTTCGCCGCGCGGGCTTGGCAGGTGCACCGCGAGGGGGCGCCGTTCGACCTCGCCGCCATGCTGCCGACGGAACCCGAATCGGGCAACATCGCCGATCTCAGCGCGCTCGCCTTGCCGCCCGGTTTCGCGCCGCCGCAGCGCGATCGCTGGTTCATCGCGCTGATCGAGCGGTTGCGGCCGCATTTCGGGCGGCCGATGCGGCTGGTGCTGGCCTTGCCCGACGCCGAGCCGCTGGCGGCCGCGATCGAGGGGTTCGCGGCGGCGCTGAGCGCCGAGCAGAGATTGTGGCAGGTGCGCACCATCCGCCTCGACCCGGCAATGCCCGAGGCGCCGGCAACCTTGGCCCGCGAGCTTGCGGCCGATGACGGCGAGAGCCGGGTTCGCCTCGTGCCGCCGGGACGGCAGGTGCTGCGATTGCGGCCGGCGCCGGCGGGACCGGGCTGGCGGCCCGATCCCGAGGCCACCTACCTCGTCACCGGCGGCAGCGGCGGCATAGGCTCGCTCGTCACGGCGCACCTGGTGCGGCGCGGCGCCCGCCACCTGGCGCTGGCGTCGCGCGGGCCGACCGTGCCGCCGTTCTTGCAGGACGGGCCGGCGCGCGTCGGGCTGCACGCGGTCGACCTCGCCGAGCCCGGCGGCGCCGAGACGCTCGTCACGGCGCTGCGCCGGCAATCGCCGCCGCTCGCCGGCATCTTCCACATCGCCGGCCGTAGCGCCGACGGCACGCTCGCCGCCGCCTGGCCGCGCTTGGCCGCAGCCTTCCCGGCCAAGGCCGACGCCGCCGCCGCGCTGGCGGAGGCGGCCGCCGACCTCGACCTGGCGCAGTTCGTGCTGTTCTCGTCGACCGCTGCCTGGTTCGGGCTCGCCGGCACCGCCGGCTATGCCGCCGCCAACGGCTATCTGGGGGGCTTGGCGGAGCGCCGGGCGGCGGAGGGGCGGTGCGGCCAGGCAATCGCCTGGTGCGCCTGGCAGGGCGTCGGGATGGCGGCCGACCCGGCGCTGTGGCAAGGTGGGCGGGCGCCGTCGCTGCCGGAAGCGGCGGCGCTGGCGGCTTTCGACACGGCGCTCGGCAGCGGCGAGGCAAACCTCGTCGTCGTGGATCGGACGTGGCTGGAGGCGGCGAACTCGCCGCTGCTCGAGCCGCCGCTCCGGTCGTCCCTGCCGCTGGCGAGCGACGGATGAGCGCGATGGCGAGAATCGAGCCGGTCGCGATCATCGGGCTCGGCTGCCGCTTCGCCGGCGGGCCCGATCCCGACGCGTTCTGGCGGCTTCTGGCCGCCGGGGGGGACGCGGTCGCGCCGGTGCCGGCAGCGCGCTGGGACCACGCCGGCTGGTTCAGCCCCGACGCCGCCGCGCGCGGCCGGACCAACCAGCAGGGCGGCGGGTTTCTGCCGGAAATCGACGGCTTCGACGCGGCATTTTTCGGCATCGCGCCGCGCGAGGCGGTGCAGATGGACCCGCAGCAGCGCCTGATGCTGGAGGTTGCCTGGGAGGCGCTCGAATCGGCTGCCCTGGCGCCCGAGCGGCTGCGCGGCCAGCCTGCCGGGGTCTATCTCGGCCTCTACAACGACAATTACGGGCTGGTCGGGCGCGGCTCGCCGGACCCGCCGGCGATCGACGGCTGGTCGGCCTCGGGCACCCATACCAGCGTCGCCGCCGGCCGCATCGCCTTCCAGCTCGGGCTGACCGGGCCGGCGATGGCGGTCGATACCGCCTGCTCGTCGTCGCTGGTCGCGGTCCACCTGGCGATGCAGGCGTTGCGCGCCGGCGACTGCACGCTGGCGCTGGCCGGCGGCGTCCACCTGATCCTGTCGCCGTTGGCGCTGGTCGCCAGTACGAAACTCGGCGCCGCCTCGCCGAGCGGACGCTGCCGCCCGTTCGACGCCGCCGCCGACGGCTTCGTGCATGCCGAAGGCTGCGGCGTTGTGGTGCTGAAGCTGCTTTCGGATGCGCAGCGTGACGGCGATGGGGTGCGGGCGGTGATCCGCGGCTCGGCTGTCAACCAGGACGGCAGGAGCGCCGGGCTGACGGCGCCGTCGGGGCCGGCGCAGGAGGCGGTGATCCGCGCTGCGCTCGCCAATGCCGGGATGGGTGCG
>JBLMXS010000116.1:0-4911 GCA_050257895.1 Thiohalocapsa sp. | reverse complement strand
CCCGCAGCCTTTCGCCCTGGCGCAGGCGGATTTCCGGCCCCGGCACCGCACCGTCGTAGGCCGATACGTCGGTTTCCGGGTAGGGCGCACCGACCAGCGCGACCCGGCCGGGCGCGGCGACAAGCGTCTTCTCGGTGACAGCAGTCCCAGCGCGGCTGAAACGGCCCGGCAGCGCGCCGCCCAGCGTGGCGGCGGCGGCCGCGATCAGAACGGATCGTCGGCTTGGTCGATGGGAAAGGGACCCCACCGCGTCCTCCACGGATGCGGGCCGGCCGGGCGATGGCGGCTCGGGTTACGAGCCCATATCGCCCAATGGCCCTCATGGCTCTCGACCGCGTTCCGTTGCCGGAACGGCGGCGGCGAACTCAGACGTGGGGGGAGGAACGCGGCGGGTGCGGATCGGGAGCGCTGGTAATCCCGGCGATCACGAGTTCCGGGAGTGGGGCAAAAACAACCTGCTCAAGCGGCTCGGGTATCAGGTTTTGCGCCGGCAGCGCCGGTACCGTCCAGCAGCCGACCGCGCTGCACGGCGCCACGGCGGCGCCGTGTTGCTCGCCGGGGCAGCCGGGGCACCCGTGACCCGAGCCGATGTCGTGGCTCGTCATCAATTGCATTTGCGCCGCTATGGCGGCAGTTGACGCAACCGGACCAGCCAATCCCAACGCGAACGTCAGGAGCAGCACCAGGATGCGAAACCGGCTGCCGAGCGAGACCAACATGCGCGGTCAACATAGGACCGGAGAGATCGGGTGCCAAGCAGCATACGGGGCGACCGGCCGCCGCAGGCGTCTGCGCATCGTTGCGATCGGGGCGGCTGATCCCCTCTGCACCGCATTGCACCGCCGCGCGTTGCTGGGCGCCATCCTGGCCGGGCTTGCGATCCCGCGCCGGGTGCTTGCCCGCTCGGGCGAGCTTCCGCGCACCGCCGACCACGTTTCACGTCACTGTCGGCAGGGCCGGCGACTCGATCCTTGTCATGGTCCGCATCGACTCCGGCTATCACATCAACGCCAACCCGGCCTCCAGCGAATACTTGATACCGACGGAAATTGCCTTCGACAGGCTCGCGCCGGACCGAGTCGAATACCAACAAGCCGATCAAGGTCTACGAAGGCACATCGATCATAACAGCACGTTTCTCTCCAGGCGTGCTCGACCGGATCCGCGGCCTCGTGCTGACCCTCACGGCGCAGGCTTGCATCGAGCGAATCTGCCTGCCACCCGACGATATCGCCGCGAATGCGGCATGGTGAGGGGTCGACCATCTTGCCCCCGACCTTGACCGGCCGCGCCCCGGAAATTGGCGTCAATTTCGGCAGTTCCCGGGCAAGATCGCAGCCTCTGTTCAGCTTTCAGGGTCCCGTGATTGTTCCCAGCTAAAGGTTGGGCCTCTCCGCCAAAGGTTGGGCCTCTCCCATATAGCCGATATCGTTCTGATACGACCTGAGGCTCACAGGAGTGACGATGGTCCGGCTCTTGCCGAGCCTGCTGCTGGCTCTCGTGCTTGCCTGCGCGCCGGGGATCGAGACCGGTTCCGCCCAGGCGCGTTCGAGCGGCGGGTACAGCCGGCCGAGCGTCTCCTTCTCGTCGCGCAGCTACAGCCGGCCATCCTTCGGCACGTCGTATGGCATCGGCGCACCGAGGATCGGGTCGGGCGGCTATGCGCTGCCGGCGCGGCGGCCGTCGATCGGCTACCGCTCGGCGCCGACCTCCGGCGGTGACGGGGCGATTTCGCAGCGCTATTCCGGTCAGGCCTTTCGGGACTACCGCCCCGGCGGGGCGAGAGCGCCCGGCGGCTACGCCGGCGTCGAGGAGCGGCGCCCATCGGTCTTTGGCTCCGGTTCGGGCGATTATCGCTACGGCTACGCCCGCCCGCAGCCTTGGGTTCCGGTTTATGCGCCGTCGGCCTACGGTTGGGCGCAGCGCGGCTCGCGGTTCGGCCTATGGGACGGGCTGCTGCTGTGGAGTTTGCTGCATTCGCTGTCGGCGCCCGGGCATGCCCGGTTCTTCTACAACAACCAGAATACCCCTGGATATCAGGAGTGGCGGAGCGAGGCGGACCGCGCCGCCGAAAATGACCCGGCCCTGCGGGCCCGGCTCGCGGACCTCGACCAGCGCATGGCGCAACTGCGAGGGCAGCCCCGAGACCCCGGCGCGCCGCCACCCGCACAAAGGCCGGTCGGCGGCTGGAGCACGACCTCGATTATCGTGGTCGGGCTGCTCGTCGCCGCCTTCGCAATCCTGTGGTATTGGCGGCGCCGGCTGGGCAGGCGCGATGCGGCGCCGGCAATCCCGACCGCCCTGCACGGCAGCGCGCGGACCCGCTTCCGGGTCGGGATGACGTTCCCGGTTGATCCCACCCCGTTCATCCTGGCGCGCGGCGCCACCAAGGTCACGCCGATCGCAGGCGGCGGCATGATCAGCGTCGAGGCGATCGGGGTGGTGATGGATGGGCCCGTCCCGCTCCATCGGCTTGATCCGGCCCAGGGAATGATCGGCTGGCCGCAGTTCCAGACGAAGGACGGAACCATGTACGACCGCGTCTGGGCGCCTGGCGGCGCGCGGATCGAGCCGCACGCGCTGACAGAGACGATTGAGGATGTTCAGGGCAAGGCAACGCGCCGGCTTGAGGCGATGCTCTATGCGGCCCCGACCGGCGCGGCGCCCCCGGCGCCGCAGCGCGAGTACATTCTCGACTCGGCGACGGAGCAGGGAGATCGCGCCTGGGTCGACATCGACGCCGGCATCGACATTAATCCCGCGGCCCTGTCGCTTCCCTCTGTCGCTCTCGCCTGACCGCCATGGGGCCTACGCGATGACCCCTTCGGACGCGAGCCTGTTCGGCCGCATCGCCGGTGCGCTGAGCGTCGGACTGCCGCATCTGCTGCTGCAGTTCGCCGTTGCGTTGGCTCTGCTGGCTGCCGGAGTGGCGATCTACATGGCGGTCACCCCGTTCCGCGAACGCGAGCTGATCGGACAGGGTAACACGGCGGCGGGCGTGGTGCTGGCAGGCGCGATCACCGCGCTCGCGATCCCGATCGCGGCGACGCTAGCCACCACCGCCTTTGTGCTCGACTTGGCGATCTGGGGCGGCGTGGCGGTGCTGCTGCAGCTTCTCGTCGTGCTCGCGGTCTCGCTCGTGTTCCATCATCTTCGCGCCGCAATCCAGCGCGGCAATGTCGCGGCCGCGCTGGCGCTGGCGGCGACGCAGATTGCGGTCGGCCTGCTGAATGCCGCCGTCATGATACCCACCTGAACGCAGACAGCTTCGGAGAGGCCGCATCATGGTCATGCACTTCATCGGCAACCTGCTCGGGGTCAAGGCCAACCAGGCGGTCAACGCCGGCATCGAGGCGCTGGTGCGCTGGGACCCGCAAGGCGCGACCGAGGCGGAGCTGCGAACGATGGAGCAGCATCTCGACGAACTCGGTCTGCAGGTTGCACGCGCTCGCCAGAGCTACGATCGGGAACGCAAGGAGGCGGATGCGATCCAGGCTCTGGCGCATCAGCGCCTCGCCGCCGCCGAGTCCTTGCAGAACCAGGCCAACGGCGCTACCGACGCGGCGCGCAAGGCCGATCTCGAAAAGAGCCTCACAACGCTGCTCGACCTGATGGAGAAGATGGCGCCGGAGGTGCAGCGCGAGGCGCAGGACGCCCAGGACGCCAAGGCCTTTCTGGAACAGCTCGAGGCCGCTTATGCCGAGGCCGGCGGCAAGCTCAAGACGGCGCGCAGCCAGCTCGGGCGCAGCGCGACATGGCGCGCGCAGCGCAGCGGCGCGAGGTGGCCGAGCAGCAGGCCGAGGCGGCGCGGCGGGCCGCCGGGCTGTCGCAGACCACGAGCAGCCTCAATGTCGCGCTCAGGGCGATGAACGAGAACGCGGCGCGGGACCTGGCGTCGGCCGAGGCGGCGGCGGCCAAGGCGCGTCTGCTTGCGCCGACCCATCCGGAGAAGGAGGACCCGAACATCGTCGCGGCAATGGCCGCCGCCTCGGGCCAGGAACCGGCGCCGGTCGGCGTCGCCAACCGGCTCGCCGCGTTAAAGGCGAAGCTGGGATAGCCTGACCACGCCATTTGCGGACACCGGCCGCGACCGCGATCTCGGTTGGACTTCCGGCACCCTAATCGTGATTGAACAGCTCGTGGCCGACGTGCTGCCGCTCGCGCCGCACATGGTGGCGCTCCCGGTTGAGGTGCTGCTGCATGGACCAAGCGCCGTAGAAGTTGCCGCTGCGCAGCATTTCGTCGCGCGCAAACCGCTCGCGGTTCATGTGGCCCCGCTCTCTCGCGATATGTCCCTGCTCACGCTGGACATGGCCGGAGTATCCGCCCCAGCCGTAGTCGGAATCCTCATGGGCCAGCGCTGTCGCCGAACCGCCACCGACGGCAATGGCAAAGGCTACCGCAAGAATCGAAGACATCCGATTAGGATGTGACTTGAACATGATGATGCTCCTCTAGAAGAAAAGAATCTCTTCTTAGGTGGATAAACAGCGCCGTCTTCACGATCGCTCCCGGCGTATGAGGCAATCTCTCATTTCTGATCGCCGGCTCTGGTACAACTTCACCAAGGGTTGTGCTGGAACAGTTCGTGCCCGACGTGCTCCTGCTCGCTTTGCAGATGGCGGCCCTCGTGGTTCAGGTGCTGCTGCATGTTCCATGCGCCCCACCAGTCGCCGCGGCGGTACATCTCATCGCGAGCCCGCTGTTCCCGCCACATGTGCCGGCGTTCGCGCCACATGTGGCGGCGTTCCTGCTGGATGTGACCGGCCATCGGATCGCCGTAGGCGTAGTACCCGCCCCAGTACGACCAGTCTGAATCGTGAGCTGACGCTGTCGCCGCATAGCCAGCCAGCCCGCAGGCGAAGGCAGCCCCGATCGTCCATGTCCTGCAACGGTTGCTCACCATCACGG